>CAMLJW010000036.1 GCA_946480485.1 uncultured Streptomyces sp.
GAAGCCGACCGCACTCCGAACACGTCAAAGATCATTTACGGGACAACCCTTAGTTCCAACGAGCCGGGCAAACGCCGGCACCCTGGGTTTCTAGGCACCAGAGCCTGCCGACAACTCCGACATCGGGATCTTGACGTCGGTGACGTCGGGGCCGCCCTTACCGAATCCGGGCTCCTGCTGCGATCCGGGCTCCGGCTGCGATCCGGGCTCCCGCTGCTGTTCCCCACCCTGGACCGAAAACGGGGGATCTACCGGTTTGCCACTTCGGTCCGTGCACTTGACGTTGCGGAACCAGACATCGCCCATCGGGCTTCCGTTCGCGAGGAGAATCGGGAAGAAGACGTGGACGCTGTTGGCCTTCTCGTAGGGGGAGAAGAAGACCGTCTTGCCGTCCTGTTGTGGGTCCTTGTAGGTGGCCTTTGTGTATCCGCTCACGTCGAGGCGCTTGTGTGACCACATGAAGAAGCCCCAGCTGTTGGGGTTTGTCGTAGCGTCATATGACCACGACGCCCCGGACGCCTTGTCGTCGCGCTTGATATTGAAGCCCAGCTCGAGGAACTTGATGGAGACGCCGAATCCCGAGGCGCCAAGATCGGTATGGCCGTCGATCTGGTATCCGGTCTCGGTCTGCATGATCCTTGTCACTTCGGTGGTCGCCGTGATCTGCTTCTTCACAGCAAAGGTCGATCCGCAGTTGTCTTCGACGGCGCTCACCCGCTCGTTGGGCCCCTGATTCACCTTATAGCCGGTGTCGATGAACTGGCAGCTCTCCAGTTTGTCCGAGTCGTTCTTGCAGTCGTCGGACACCTCGCTGGGGGTCACCGCGCCTGCCGTGGCCATGAGGGGAACCGCGACTGCGAAGGCGGCCACCGGCGCCAGGATGAGGGCGAGGCGCTTCTTCTTGCTCCGGTGGCTGCCACTGCGGTCGGCGTGTGTCATGGTGTGTCTCCTGTACGTGGGCGGCTATGAGGACTTGGTCGGGTCCGACCTTGATGGCGGAACTTGTACTCGCGGATGCCGCAGCGAGGGGCTGTGACCTGCGGAAAGAGAAGTGACGATCCATCATCGGACGCCTCGGCCGTTCGACGTTTCCGCAGGTCACAGCGACTCGACAAAGTCCTACTAGTTATCGGGGTGGGGTGGTTGGCCACCGCAGGGGAAAAAGACGGCCTTGGCCTTGCCGTCCACAGCTCCGGGCGCGCCGTTGACTCCGGGCAGGACCTTGGGCCCCACGACCGAATCTGGCGCCTCGTAGACCTGCTCCTCCACCGGGTTGGTGGCGAAGCCACCTGGCTTGGCGTGGATCTTCACGACCCATACGCCGTCCATCTGATGCATAAAGGGCGTGTACACCGTATAGCCGATCTTGTTCGGCGGTATAGCAATGGTCCTGTTCTCGGTGAACCTTGCCGAATTGAGAGTCAGGTCCAACGCCCCGTCGTGCTTCATCCAGTTCATGCCGAGAAGATTGCCGAGTATGCCTCCGCCTGACTGGGTGAGTTGGTACTTGCCATGACCCTGAGCGACCGCCTCAGTGAAACTGCTGGAGTACGATGCCTGGTCATTTACGTCCGGCGGACAGTTTCTGAAGTTGACCGTTGCCCTCTTGGTTTCTCCTTCGAAGTCCGTTTCTTTCTTTATCACGAAATCGCAGGAGTCGGCCAGCGGTTTGTCTTGGAGTCCGGGACTGAATGTCTGCTCCTTACCGTCGATGACAGAAGCCTTGCTGCACATGTGCATGATTTCTTCGGGCGTCTTCTCCTCGGCGGCGTGCGCCGAGGGGAAAAGGCTGACGGCGGCTCCGGCGGTGGCCAGCGCGGCTCCGATCGCCACGAAACGAACCCTCTTGTTCCTGAAGCGCCGTGTTGCCATGCCGTACTCCATTCCTGGTGGCTTCTTTGCCCCTGGGACACGGGATTATTGCTTCGCTGGACGATGGTCCGATAGAGTCAAATGTCCCTACTGTTCGGTAACCTGTGGTGTGGGGTTCCGTGTTTGTTCAGATCGACGGTTGATGTCGGCGGCAAGTCCCGGTGAGGGTGCCGCCCGGGATGCAGTCCGCAGCCGGTTCGCCGAGTTCGAATCGCTCACCGATCCGCGTGGAGCCGGCGGGGTGCGCTACCGGCTCTCCTCACTGCCGGCCCTGATGGTCTGCGCGACACCCGCGGGCCACGACTCGAACACCGCGGCAGCCAAGTGGTGCCGGCGTGCGGCACCCGAGGAACTGGCCGCGTTCGGCGCGGCTGACGGCCGCCACGGCCAGGACCGAAGTCACCGTGTGACTGCGGTCCGTCGCGTCTGTGTCAGGTGCGCTGGGGAGTGAACCTCCGGCCGGTTTATCGCATCTGACAGTACGCCATACCACTCCTGTGATGCATGTGAAGACCGGAGACCCCTATGCCTTTCAACGCCCGCGCCCACAGAGCGGCGGCTCGGCGGAGCGCCTTGGTCGCAGTCGCGGTCGGCAGGTACTCGGGCTCGCCGACCGCGTCCGTCGGCACGGCCCACGCCGCGATGTCGACGGATCGCGAGCGCCCGCTCGTGCACCGCGCACAGCCGGTCCGGACAGGGGGCAGATTCTGGGGCACTGAGGCGTCGCGGTGCAGTTCGGCCTTCGGGCCGATCGGACCGCCGCATCCATCGACCAGCTCCGCACGGGCTGTCAGGTCGCCCAGCGGGCGGCGGTCGCCCGACTGGAGCAGGGTCGCTTCCTTGGGGCCACCGCGCAGGATGCCACCGCGCAGGATGCCGACGGTCAGGCGCAGGAGCGGTCAGCTGCGCCTCGGCCGGTCGGCCGAGGCAGACGTCAGGCGCAGGAACCGCTTCGCCGGCGGTTCCTGCGCCTGGTCATGGCAGGGTCAGAGCTGTCAGTTGATCCGGACGATCTTCCAGAGCTGGTCGTCGAGGTTGGCACTGCCCCACTGGACGACGGCTGCCCCGTTGGCGGTGGAGGACTGGGCGACGCCGGCGACGAGGGTGCTGTTCACGTTCCGGAGTTTGTAGTAGCCGCTGCCGGCGTCGGTGAGGGTCCACTTCTGGGAGTCGGCGCTGGAGGCGGTGTTCTGGACGAGGGCCGCTCCCGCCGTGCTGGAGGAGCCTTGGATGTCGAGGTTGAGGTTGCTGTTGGCGTTCTTGATGGTCCAGGCGCCGCTGCCGGCGGACTGGAAGGTGAAGAGCTGGCAGGAGTAGGCGGAGTTCTGCCACTGCCCGACGGCGGTGTTGGTGGCGGTGGAGCCGTTCGGGATGTCGAGGTACTTGCCGCTGTTCTTGTTGACGAGGACGTACTGACCGGTGCCCAGGGGCGGCAGGGCGGTCTGGGTGAGGTTCCAGCGCTGGCAGGCGCAGCTGGTGGCGGCCCACTGCCCGGCGGTGGTGCCGACGGTGGTGGAGCCGCCCGGGATCTCCAGGTACTTGCCGGTCAGCCGGTTGATGAGGGAGAAGCCACCCGCGGGGTGCGGGGAAGCCGCCCACTCGTGGTCCACGGTGCCGTTGTCGTCCCATTGGAGGATCTTGGCGCCGTTGGCGGCGGACTGGTTCTCCACGCCCAGGACCTTGCCGCTGGCCACGTTGAAGATCTTGAAGTAGCCCGAGGGCTGCTGGACGAACCGCCACTTCTGGTCGCTCGCGTTGTCGGCGTTCTGCTGGGTGGCGTAGGTGCCGTTGGTGGTGGAGCCGCCCACGATGGTGAGCAGCTGGCCGCTGCCCGCGTTGGAGACGGTGTAGGTGGCGCCGTCGGAGATGCCGCCGCCCAGGTCGATCGTGCTGTAGGTGACCGGGTTGGCGAGGTTGCTGCCGCCGCGTCCGGCGCTGAGTATCAGCAGGCTGTGCCCGTCGGGGAGGGATGTCATGCCGCGGCTGTAGCCGCCGGCCACGTCGGCGTTGATGCGCGTCCAGGTGTTCGCGGCGCCGTTCTGCGTGTTGATGAACAGGTCCTCGGCGCTGTTGGCGCTGAGGGCGAGGGTTCCGTTGGGGCCTCCTGTGGGCAGCCAGGTCATGTAGGGAGCGCTCTGGGGTACCACGCCGTCCGTTGTCCGCAACGGGATGCCGGTGACCGAGCCGAACGCCTCCGGGTCGGAGGAGATCTTGTAGTAGACGGAGAAGTTGCCCTCGGGAGCGCCGCCGTACTCGTACGACAGGACGTAGTTTCCGTTCGGCAGCTTCGCGACGGTCGGCATGCCCGGACGGTTGCTGAAGGTGGGCATCGCCACGTCGTCCACGACGGCGCCCCAGGTGCGGGCGTCCGTGGAGACCTGGTGCACGATCTTCTGGCCGTGGTCGGGGTCGCGCTGGTCGGAGTAGTAGACGATGAGCTTGCCGCCGGAGACCAGGAAGAACGGCTCCCAGACCGGGGTGTTCCCGTTTGTGTCGAGGGCGGCGCCGCCGGTGGCGATGTTGCTGACGAAGCTCCAGGTCTGCCCGCGGTCGGTGCTGGCGTACAGGTCGATCTTGGTGGCCGACCGGTCGGAGGGCACCGAGTCACCCGCGGCCAGGATGGTCCCGGCCGGGAAGTCACCTATGGCCGTGGGCAGTTCGAAGAGCTCGGGCTGCCAGCGCATGCCCCAGCCGTTCTGTGTGTCGGCGATGTCGGAGAGCTTGCTCCAGGAGTTGCCGTTGTCGGTGCTGCGGTAGACGGGGAAGACGGGCGTGCCGGAGGTGTACTGCTCGAAGGTGGCGAGCAGGGTGCCGTTGGCCGATCCGTTGTGCTGCAGGCGCAGCGCCCGCGGATACAGCGAACCGGGCGAAGGCGCACCGGAAGGCGGGGTGTACATCGTCTGCGAGGTGCGGGCGAGGGCGTCTGCTCGGCCCGCGGCGGGCATGATCAGCGTCGCGGCCGCGACGGCCAGGGCGAGCAGAAGGAAGAGGAGGGTGACGGGGCGGGAACGCGGAGCGGCGCCGGGTCTGGCGCCTGGCAGTGCAGGGGACATGTGCGGCTCCTATGCGGTGACGAGGTTCTCCTAAGGGCCCGCCACCCCAGGACGATCAGGTTGAGGGACGGCGGAGTTCGGGGGCGGGTCAGCCGGGCGGGAGGGCCGGATGACATCGCGACGAGAGGGTGCAGTCGGCAGCCCTGTGGTGACGGCTGCGGGGTTGCGGCCGCCGCAGGCCCCCGCAGGGTGTGCGGGCGGGTGTCCTGCGTCGGCCGGGGGCTCAGGATGTTGCTCAGGTGGTGCGAAAACGCCCTGTGGAAGTGCACTGAAGATCTTGGATCAACCCGACCTGGGTCGGCTCACGTCGGTTGATATTTACTGGCAATCCGGCATGAGTCCGGCGGCCTGAGCAAGATCTTCAGGACCCTTCTAGCCCTCGTGGGGCGGCGGTGGTGCGGTCGAGCTGCGGACGACGAGTTCAACGGGTGGGTCGCTCGCCGGCGGAAGTTCCATGTCCGGCTTCTCGATGGCGTGTACGAGCAGTCGGATTCCCTCCCGCGCCGCGGCGTCGAAGGGCTGACGCACGCTGGTCAGCGGAGGAGAGACGTAGGCGAAGACCGGGGTGCCGTCGAAACCGACGACACTGACGTCCTCCGGAACACGGCGCCCTGCTTCACGCAGGGCGTGGATCAGGCCGATGGCCATCTCGTCGCCCGCCGCGAACACCGCGGTCACGGAGCGCTCCGAGGCCAGCTCGCGACCCGCCGCATACCCGGAGGCGGGCGACCAGTCGCCGTTGAGCAAAGGCGGTTCGTGTGCGCCTCGTGCCGCGAGCGCCGCCCGCCATCCCTCGATGCGGTCCTTGGTGGCGTACCACTGCCGTGGGCCGGCGAGGTGATGGACGGTCTCGTGTCCCAGGTCAAGCAGGTGCTCCGTGGCCGCCCGCGCCAGGGCATACGACCCTACGCTCGCCGTAACCGTGCGGGCGGCGGTGAAGGCCGGCGGTGCCCCCAGGAAGAGGGCCGGCACGTCGACACGGACGGCGACCTCCCCCTCCACGATGGGCTCGGAGACGACGACGCCGTCCACGCCCTGTTCGAGGAGTGACTCCACGGCGCCGGCGATGCTTTCCGGGGCGCCGTCCGGCGTGTTCACCACGCGGAGCGCGTATCCCGCGTCCCGTACGGCCTGCTCGATGTGTACGAGCAGTGAGGCGGTCCCGTACCCGGCCGTCCCCAGAGCGACCACACCAATGGAGCGAGTGCGTCCGGAGGCCAGCGCCCTGGCCGCGTGGTTCAGTCGGTAACCGAGTTCATCCGCGGCCGCGAGGACGCGTCGGCGGGCCTCGTCGGAGACGTACGGCTCGTTGTTCAGGACCCGAGAGACGGTCTTGCGCGATACCCCGGCCAGCTGAGCAACATCCGCGCTGCGCGGCGCAGGGGAACCCACGTCCCGTCCCACACCTCGTGTCATGAAGTCTCCCGAGAGCCGTAAGCTTGCATAGAGTGAGGTCAACCGTATGACCGCGCGGTCTGACCGCGCGGTCATGTCTATGCATCCGCAGGGCCCATGTCAAGAGGTCCGGCAGAACAGCTTCTTCCCCGCCGGCCGCTCGAAGCCGCCGGTCAGCGTCGCGGCGGCGGCGCTTGACAGCTGACCCCCGGAGCGTTCACTCTTCCTGACGTCCGCCGATCGGCTTTGTTCGGTCATGTTTAGAACTGGTCGTTTTCATCGACCGCTTCGCGCCGCATCCCACAACCTCTCCGGGCAGTACTTCACCGACCCCAACCTGGTCGCCGCCGGTTCCCTGCTCACCGCGATCCCGACGCTGATCGTGTATGTCGTGCTCCAGCGCCAGTTCGTCAGCGGTCTGACCCTGGGCGCCAACAAGGGCCGAAGCAAGCCTCCCACTCGTTCCCCACACCTACCGGAGTACCACCAGTGAGCACCGAACGCCGTCTTCGCCTGCCCGGCATCGCCTACGGCGGCGACTACAACCCCGAACAATGGCCCGAGGAGGTGTGGGCCGAGGACATGGCCCTGATGCGCGAGGCCGGGGTGACCATGGTCAGCGTCGGCATCTTCTCGTGGGCGCTGCTGGAGCCGTCCGAGGGTGTCTACGACTTCTCCCGCATGGACAGGATCCTCGACCTGCTCCACGAGAACGGCATCGCCGCCGACCTCGCCACCCCGACGGCCGCTCCGCCGGCCTGGTTCTTCCGGGCCCATCCCGAGGCACTGCCGGTCGACCGCGACGGCCGCACGCTGTCGTACGGCAGCCGCCAGACGTTCTGCCCGTCCAGCCCGGCCTACCGCACCGCGGCGCTTCGCATCGCGGGCGCTCTGGCCGAGCGGTACGCCGACCATCCGGCCGTCGCCATGTGGCACGTCCACAACGAGTACGGCTGCCACAACGCCGCCTGCTACTGCGACACCAGCGCGGCCGCCTTCCGGGACTGGCTGAGGACGAAGTACGGCAACGACCTGCAGGCGCTCAACAACGCCTGGGGCACCACCTTCTGGAGCCAGTGGTACTACGAGTGGGACGAGATCATCCCGCCCCGCGCCACCGGCGCCGACCCCAATCCCACCCACGCTCTGGACTGGCGCCGCTTCTGCTCGGACGAACTGCTGTCGCTGTTCACCGCCGAACGTGACGTGCTCCGCCGCGCCGCCCCGGACATCCCCGCCACCACCAACTTCATGGTGGTGCACAACTTCGACGCCCTCGACTACTGGCGCTGGGCCCCCGAGCTGGACATCGTCTCCAACGACCACTACCTGCGCTCCACCGACCCGCAGTCGGAGATCGACGTCGCGCTCTGCGGTGACCTGTTGCGCTCCCTGGCCGGCGGACCCTGGCTGCTGATGGAACACTCCACCGGAGCCGTCAACTGGCAGCCCGTCAACCGTGCCAAGGGGCCCGGCGAAATGCGCCGCAACGCGCTCGCCCACGTCGCGCACGGCGCCGACGGCATCGCCTACTTCCAGTGGCGGGCCGCGAAGGCAGGCGCCGAGCAGTGGCACTCGGCGATGCTGCCGCACGCGGGCACCGACAGCCGTATCTGGCAGGACGTCGTCCAGCTCGGAGCCGATCTGCGCGCCCTCGCCGAAGTCCGCGGCAGCACCAGCCCCGGCCAAGTCGCCATCGTCTGGGACTGGAACGCCCGTTGGGCCATGGAGCAGCCATCCCAACCCAGCGCCGAACTCCGCTTCGAGAACCTGGTGAGGGACTGGTACGCACCGCTGTGGAGAGCAGGCGTGGCGGTCGACTTCGTACGTCCTGACACCCCCGACCTCGACCGCTACCAGCTCGTACTCGCCCCCAGCCTGTATCTGGTCGACGACGTGGGCGCGGCCAACCTGGCGGCGTTCGTCGAGCGCGGCGGCACCCTGGCCGTGGGCTTCCACAGCGGCGCGGTGGACGAGAACTGCCACATACGCCTGGGCGGTTACCCGGGCGCCTTCCGGGAGATCCTCGGGGTGCACGGCGACGAGCCGTTCCCCCTGTTGCCCGGCCAGTCGATCGGCCTGGTCGGCCAGATCCCGCAGGACGCGACCGCTGACCTGTGGACCGAACGTCTCCGGCTCACCGGGGCCGAGGCCGTCGCCACGTACGCGGACGGACCTCCCCCAGCCTTCGGCCCAGGGGACCCCCACCGCGCTGCGCTCGCCGGCGTCCCGGCCATCACCCGACACGCGTACGGCAGCGGCACCGCCTGGTACATCGCCACCCACCCGGACCCCACCACCCTGGCCGCCGTCCTGGAGCGCATCCGCCAGGAGGCCGGCGTGCGCCCGGAGCATGAGGTGCCGGACGGCATCGAGGTGGTGAGGCGGCGCGGTACGGAGGCCGACTACCTCTTCCTGATCGACCACGCCGGCCGCGGCGCCGAGATCCCCGCCGACGGGTTCGAACTGCTCACCGGAAAACCCGTCGTGGGCTCGGTCACCGTCCCCGAAGGAGGCGTCGCAGTCGTCCGCGAGCCGATGCCCGAACCGCGTGGTGAGTGAGCGCCGGCGGCGCGTCGGCTCGGCGTCGATCCGGCCGGGCTCGTTCGAGGACGTCGCTTTCACGACCCACGAGTTGTCCGACACCCGGGACGGCAGCTGACGTCGGGGGGCCGGGCAGTGGTTCCCTCGGCCGCTTGGACGTCGGCCGTTCCCAGCGGCGTACGCGAGGCAGCCCGGCAACGTCGCGGGTGGGTAAGCCGAGTTGAGCGGGCACGGCCGGCAGCCGGCCCGCTCCTCGGGGCGGCCGCTCATATACAGACTTCTTACTTACCTGTAAGTTAGAAGAATGAAGACTACGACCGCTGCTGAAGCTGCCGCAACAGACATCAACGCCCTCGAGACGTTCTGCGATCGATGGGAGAGGGCCTGGAACGAGCACGACGGCGACGCCGTGGCGGCACTGTGCGCCGAAGACCTGGTGTACGACGAGCCGGCGCTGGGTGAGACGGCGCACGGCCCCGACAGCATCCGCGACTTCGTGAGGCGTATGGCACACACCTTCCCCGACTACGCGTTCACCCGTATGGGGCTGTACGGGGAGGTGACTCGGCGGGCCGTGCTGGTGGCGTGGCGCTTCTCGGGGACCCTCGCCGGCACCGGTCAGCGCGTGGAGTTCCACGGTGACGACCGTCTGGAGCTGGGCGAGGACGGGCTGGTCCATGCCTACCGGTGCCTGTACGACTACCACTTCGTGCTGAGCCGGCTCGGCCGTGCGGAAACCGAGAAGTGACCGAGCCTGGCCGCTCTCGTAAGCCTGCGGCGGTGCGGCGGGCCGAGATCATGGAGGCGGCCGACGCGGAGTTCGCCTTGAAGGGACTGTCGGGGGCGCGTATCGAGGCGATCGCCGCACGGGTCGGGATTTCACACCCCCGCATCGTGCAGATGTTCGGCTCGAAGCTCGACCTGTTCCTTGAAGTCGTTCACGCGGCCTTCGACAGGATCGAGGCCACGTTCGAGAGCGCCGAACCGACGCTGAGCGGACTCGGTGACGCCTATCGGCATCTCCTGCGGAGCCGGCACACCGTCGGCCTCATCCTGCTGCAGGCTTACGCCGCGGCAGGCGACGTGGCGGTCCAGGAGTCCGTACGGCGGCGCCATCTCGACCTCCAGCAGACCATCACCCGTCTGACGGGGGCCGACCCGATGCAGGTGCGTTCCTTCTTGGCCACCGGTCTCGTCCTGACGGTTTCCACGGTGCTGGAGCTGCCTGGGCGGCGCGCCGACGTGGAGTGGTCCGCCTGGATCATCGGCCTGACGGACCCACCCGCCGGCGGGCTATGAGGTGCAAGCTCGACTGGCCTGCCGGTGTTCGCCCTGCGACGGAGCTGGTTCGCCCCGGGGGGCGGACACCCGCAGCGCCGCCAGGCCGTGCGATCGAGGGGGCGTCAGCCTTGCCGGTTGCGGGTCGCCGCATCTCCACCCGCCGCCTCGTCCTCGACAGTGGCCCTTCCGGCGCTGCTCGGCGCATTCACAGGCCGCTCAGAGATTCGTCGGCATGCCCCCCATGGGCGTGGGCATGCCCCATGGGCGCGGGGATGCCCCCCCATGGACGCCCACCTTCCCGAAAGGACGCATCATGGCAGAACACCTCCAGATCCCCTCGGCTTCAGGCACCTTCGACGCGATCGCAGCAGGACCCGCCGACGGCCGCCCCGTCCTGCTCCTGCACGGCTTTCCCCAGACGGCCATCGTCTGGGAGGAGCAGGTGGCCGCGCTGGGTGAGCAGGGATTCCGTGCAGTCGCGCCCGACACCCGTGGCTATTCGCCCGGGGTGCGCCCGATGCGGGCCGACGCGTACGGGGTGAGCGAACTGGTCGGGGACGTTCTGGCGGTGACCGACGCACTTGCCTGGGATCGCTTCGACCTCGTCGGGCACGACTGGGGCGGCGCCATCGCCTGGTGGACCGCAGCCCGGCACGCCGGGCGACTGCGCACGCTCACCGCTGTATCGACGCCGCATCCCCGTGCGTTTGGCGAGGCGCATCGCACCGACGACGACCAGCGCCGTCGCTCCCAGTACCAGCAGGACTGGCGGAACCCCGACACAGAGGACCGCTTCCTGGCGGACGACGCCGCATTACTGCGTTCCCTCTATCAAGGCAAGGTCCCCGACACTCACGTCGATGCATACGTACGGCGTCTGTCCGAGCGCGCCGCCCTGAGCGCGGCCCTGAACTACTACCGCGCCGACCGGCCCGACGCCGCGGTCGGGAAGATCCCTGTTCCCACGCTCTACGTCTGGGGCACCGAGGACGTCGCACTCGGGTCCACCGCCGCTCATGCCACAGAGAAATGGGTGAGCGGCCCCTACTCGTTCCATAAACTCCAAGGCATCAGTCACTGGGTTCCCGATGAGGCTCCCAAGGCCCTCACCACCCTGATCACCGACCACCTGAACGAGCATTAGCCTTGCCCTCGTACGCAGCAGGCCGGTCTGCCGCTGCCCCCTCGGTTCGCGGCGTTCTGGCGAGCTGTGTGCGCGGGTTGATGCTGGACATCACCGGCGCCCGCCGGGGACTCGAGGGCGCCGAGGCCGTGTTCACGCTTCGCGCGGTGATGGCCGACACCGACGGGCCGCAGAATGCAGGATGGGGCAAGCCCGCACGCGTCCGGTGGGGCATCACGCCCTTCCCACCCGTGCGGGCTTGGCGCGCCGCACCTCGTCAGCGCCCTCGCTGCGCAGTGCGGTCGCCAACGTGCCGAAGTAGCGCGGGCTTCGGCCCGGTGAACGGGGCTATCCAGGGACGGCTCGGACGCCGTGATCACACCAGCCACAGCAAGATCATCTCACAGTGACGCAATTGTTGCGGAACGACCCTTAGTTGATGATTTCGGCGCGATCATCCAGGCGAATTGCAGCCAGCCGGTCTCGCCACATCTGGAGAGCTTCGGGTGTCTGTCGCGTCCAGTCGGTGACCTCGCCAACGATCCGGAGCGGCTCCTTGCTGCGATAGGAGCGGGTGGGATTGCCAGGGAACTTCTTGTCGGTGACGTTTGGATCGTTCTCGAACTCCCCGGTCGGTTCGACGACATACACTCGCGGCGCCCCGTCGCCGCCGGCGAGTTCGGCCGCGAGTCCCGCGCCGTCGCGCAACGCGGTGAAGTAGATGTGGTTCATTACGATTTCGGGCCGGTAGTTTGAACGGAAACCGGAGGTGAGGTGATCTCCGACCCGTAGCTCGGCCTTTGTGCCGTGAAAGAACGGCCCCTCGTCCAATGCCTCGTCCATCGGGACAGGTTATCAAACCAAGCTGTCGTGACGGCGAGCTATCCAGGACGGCTCGGACGCCGTGATCACACCAGTGAAAGCAAGATCATCCAATCCTGACCCGTAGTTACGGGACAACCCTCAGGGCGCAGAAGTCCCCGTATCCCGGCTGCGTTACAAGTAGAGCCTTTCGTTGATCTTGATTCCGTTCGCCTTGCAGTAGCTTTCGTAATGATCGATGAACCAGAACACGTCGACCGTTTCGAGCACGCGGTCCTCTTCGTCAAGGAATTCCAGTGGTCCGTTGAGCCAGAACATCGTCTTCATGCCGTGTTCGGAGTAGAGCGTGTGGCTCCGTCCCGGGCTCTCGCGAATGAAGTCGCCCGGCCGCGCGACCCAGTCGTATTCCATGTAGCGCCAGCTGCCTTCCAGCACATAACCGGAAACCGGGCCGCGGTGGCGGTGGCGGTGGCGGTGGCGGCCGAGCTCGCCGCCCTCCTGCACCCACAGCACGTTCGCGGCGCTGCTGGCGCGGACGTCGAAGGTGAGGTGCTTGATGAAGACGTTGGGGAGGAACGGCACCCACGGAGTACTGTCGTCGCTGATATAGAAGCAACCCATTCCGGTGCGGCTGCCGCTGTGGGCGCCGCACCGAACGTATGGGGAGACGTCTGGCCAGGTCTTGACTCCCGCCGCACGGGATGGTTGACCCTGCGCGCACACGTTCTCAGGGGTCCGTGCCAGGTCGGCAGCGAGGTGACCGCATGAATCTGGATTTCTCCACCGCGACGGTCGATGGCCCTTCACAGTTGTTGTACTGGCGTCAGGTGGTCAGCGAGGCCTTCGTCCCTTACGAGGTTGCCGCGCCGTGGCGCCGCACCGAGGGCTTCCGGGGCGCGGTCACCGCTCAGGCGATCGCCGGCATGCAGGTAGCCACGGTCGACGCCGATCCGCACACGGTGTTGCCCTCGGTGTGTCCATCCGGTACCTGCAGGTTCTCTTCCGTGCCGAGGGCACCTCACCTTTCCGGTCGATCCAGGAGCAGCGGCTCGAACGCGCCGCGCGGCTCCTCACGGACCCTCGGCAGGCGGGGCGGACGATCACCGACATCGCCTTCGGTCTCGGTTTCAAAGACGCTTCCCACTTCATCAGGGCGTTCAAGAACCACTACGGAACGGGTCCACGCGCCTACCGCGGCAGGCACTCGTCCGTCGGCGCCGTTTGACGGGCGCCCCACCCGGCTGCCATGGCCGGGCGGACACCGGTGGGAGTCTCACCTGGAACTCGTACGGACTGGCGGCCGGTGCGGAAGGAGACGACTCCGGTGCACCGATCGTCGCTGACCGGGTGGCGGTCCGCCACGGTGAAGATCGACAGCCGGTCGCCCACCACGACCACGTTGGCCGGCGGCCGGCCCCGTCCTTCGATGCTGCAAGTCGGCGCATTCCTGGCAAAAACCTCCCGTACCCACCAGGGCTCCCCAGTGGGAGTAGTGCCGGGAAAGCTGCTCTGACTTCGGTGAACGGAGCGTTTTCCGCGCACAAAGATGCGTCAGTTCGTCGTTGACCGGGGACCGCCCGAGCGTCAGGGTGATGGAGACATCGGATTCCGATCACCTGTTTCCGGTCACCGAACTGCGCACAGGAGGCCGTGATGCTCCAGACAGCAACCCACGAACACACCGAGCTCGGGGAAGATCGCGAGGCGGCTGCCGCCGACACGACGCCGACGGGCATGCCGACCGTGCCGGCGGTCTGCCGTGCACTCTTCTTCCAACGCTGCCTCTGGTGCGGCACCCCGGACTACCGCCGTTCGTTCTGCCGTGCCTGCGGGTCCATGGCCTTCAAGCGGGAACGCAGCGCGGGCGAAGGGGTCATCGTTCGCCGCAACGGCCACGCCCAGCACCAGACGTGGTTCGTCGCGATGGACGAGGGCTTCAACCTGCTCTGCCAGGTCGAGGGGACGGCACCGGTGGTGGTGGCGATGGGCGCACGGGTGACTGTCGTACGGGCCGCCGCCCCCCTCGGTCAGGGCCTTACCGTCGTCGAACTCACCCACCCGGCACCGCCCGCGCAGCGCTGGTGGTGACGGGATCCGGCTCCGGCGGAGCCACATTCAGGCGGGACGATCAAAGAGGAGGGTGCGTGAGCACCCAGGACCATGTGCCGGACGGACGGACCGGCGTTCTCCACGGAGCGGGGCGGGGCGCGCTGGACGGCCTGCGCATCGCCGACTTCTCCCGGGTTCTCGCCGGGCCCTACGCCACCATGCTCCTCGCGGACCTCGGCGCCGACGTGGTCAAGGTCGAGCGGCCGGGCATCGGGGACGATACCCGGGCCTGGCGCCCTCCGGCGGATGGCGACGGCACGTCGACCTATTTCCTGAGCGTCAACCGGAACAAGAGGTCGGTCGTCCTGGATCTGACCACGGAGGCTGGGCACGAACAGGCCCGCGCCCTGGTCGCCGAGTCCGACGTGGTGGTGGAGAACTTCCGCCCCGGCACGATGGAGCGGCTGGGCCTGGGCCACAAGGAGCTCCGTGCGCGGCGCCCGGAGCTGATCTACTGCTCGATCAGCGGTTTCGGTAGCGGGGCGGGCGCGGCGATCCCCGGATATGACCTGCTCGTGCAGGCCGTCGGCGGTCTGATGAGCGTCACCGGCATTGCGGACGGGGAGCCGGTGAAGGCGGGCGTGGCCCTGGTCGATGTGATCACCGGACTGCACGCCTCGCTCGGCATCCTCGCGGCTCTACGGCACCGGGACGCCACCGGGGAGGGGCAGCTCGTGGAGGTGAACCTGCTCGGCTCGCTGCTGTCGGCCATGGTCAACCAGGCGTCGGCGTTCGCCGTCGCCGGTGTCGTCCCGGGGCGTCTGGGCAACGCGCACCCGAGCATCGCTCCATACGAGACCTTCCCGACCGCCGATCGCCCGATCGCCCTCGCGGTGGGTAACGACCGGCAGTTCGCGGCGCTTGCGGACGTCGTCGGGAATCGCGATCTCGCTGTCGACGACCGCTTCCGCACCAATTCCGACCGGGTCGCCCACCGCGCCGAGCTGCGGGAGATTTTGACCCGGCTGCTGAGCGCCGGCGGCGCGGATCACTGGTCGACCGTCCTGCTGGCCGCCGGAGTGCCGGCCGGCCCGGTCAATGGCCTCGACGAGGCGTTCGCCTTCGCCCAGCGGCTCGGCCTTCCCGGCATCGTCGAGATCCCCGCGGTGGCGGCCGAGGGAGAAGCCGGCAGGCCCGCCCGTCAGGTCGCGCATCCCATCGCATTGAGCGGAACACCCGCGCGGTACCTGCTGCCTCCGCCGCGGCTGGGCCAGCACTCCGCGGAGATCCTCCACAGCCCGGCCGACCACGCCTCCGCCTGAAAGGAGCGGTCAGCCGACCGTCGCAGCGCCGGCACCAGTACTGAACCTGCCACCTGAATACCCAACCATGATCACAAGGAGCCCCCATGAGCGGCAAGCCGCTGAAGGACCCCCTCGAGCTGCTCGACATCGCGTCCGTCCTCACTGACGAGGAGCGGGAGATCCAGGCCACCGTCGCCAAGTTCCTCGCCGACCGGGTGCGGCCGCACATCGGCGAGTGGTTCGAGAACGCGCACTTCGCCCGCGAACTCGTCCCTGAACTGGGCAGGTTGGGCGTGCTCGGGATGCATCTCGAAGGGTACGGCTGTGCCGGTACCAACGCGGTCAGCTACGGCCTGGCCTGCCTGGAGCTGGAGGCGGCGGACTCCGGTTTCCGCAGCTTCGTCTCCGTGCAGGGCTCGCTGTCGATGTTCTCCATCTGGAAGTGGGGCTCCGAGCAGCAGAAGCAGGAGTGGCTGCCCCGCCTCGCCGCCGGTGAGGCGATCGGCTGCTTCGGTCTGACCGAGCCCGACTTCGGCAGCAACCCCGCCGGGATGCGCACCCGGGCCGTCCGCGACGGCGACGACTGGATCCTCAACGGCTCCAAGATGTGGATCACCAACGGTGGCATCGCTGACGTGGCCACCGTCTGGGCGCAGACCGAGGACGGCGTCCGCGGCTTCCTCGTGCCGCGTGGCACCACCGGCTTCACCACGCAGGACATCAAGCAGAAGATGTCGCTGCGCGCGTCCATCACCTCGGAGCTGTACTTCGACAACGTACGGCTGCCCGACTCGGCGCGGCTGCCGCTCGCTCAGGGCCTGCGCGGACCGCTGTCCTGCCTGAACGAGGCCCGCTTCGGCATTCTGTTCGGCGCGGTCGGCGCGGCCCGCGACTCGCTGCAGGCGGCCGTCGAGTACGCCGACTCCCGGGTGCAGTTCGACAAGCCGATCAGTGCGTTCCAACTCACCCAGAAGAAGCTCGCCGACTTGAGCGTGTCCCTGGGCAGCGCGGCCCTGCTCGCTGTGCACCTGGGTCGTCTGAAGGACCAGGGACGCATCCGCCCGGAGCAGATCAGCGTCGGGAAGCTCAACAACGTCCGCGAGGCCCTCGCCGCCGCCCGCGAGTGCCGCACGATCCTGGGGGCCAACGGCATCTCCCTGGAGTACTCGCCGCTGCGCCACGCCAACAACCTCGAGTCGGTCATGACCTACGAGGGCACCAACGAGATGCACACACTGGTCGTGGGTCAGGCGATCACCGGTTACCCGGCGTTCCGCTGACCCGCGAAGGTACTGTGCGGGTAGGCGCCCATTTTCGGCCTCGCCGACTACGGCGTGGTGGGCGACCTGTTCGCGGTGGCTCCCCAGCTCACACAGGAAGTGGCCGCCCGCCGCCAGTGAGCCGGCGCGGCCCACCGCCGGGCGGGCCCCATGGTCAAGGCGCGTATCGCGGGAGACACCACGCGCCCCGCGGTACCCGCCTGCCACCGAACCGAGAGTGCGGCGGCGACCGGGGAAAACCGGTCGCCGCCGCACGCGTTCGCGCCCGCGGTCAGGACGGGTGTGCCGGCCTGACCCACTCCAGCGTCGTGGCGGCCCGGTCAGCGGCAGCGCCGTACCACCTTGGCCGCGCGCCGAGGTGCGCGGCCAAAAACCGGCCAGGTCAGGCGAACGCTCGAGCGTTCGCCTGACCTGGCCGGAAGCGTCGGGACACCACGGTGGCCGCTGCTCTCAGGCCGCCTGATAGCGGAAGAACCCCTGTCCGGACTTACGGCCCAGCTGACCCGACTCGACCATGCGGCACAGCAGCGGGGGAGGGGCGTACAACGGTTCCCGGTACTCCTCGTACAGCGCCTCTCCTATCGCCGCCACCGTGTCCAGGCCGATGAGGTCGGCGAGGTGCAGCGGGCCCATCGGGTGGGCGCAGCCCGCCGTCATTGCCGTGTCGATGTCCTCCGCCGTCGCCGTGCCGGTGCCGACCATCCGTACCGCGGCCAACAGGTACGGCACCAGGAGGGAGTTGACCACGAAGCCCGCGCGGTCCTGCGCCACGATCGTCTTCTTGCCGAGGATCTCGCCCGCGAAGGCGCGTACCCGTGATGCGGTGGCCTTCGAGGTGCGCAGCGACGGGACGATCTCGACCAGTGGCATGACGGGGACCGGGTTGAAGAAGTGCAGGCCGACCACCGCCTCCGGCCGTCCGGTCGCCGACGCGAGCCGGGCGATGGGGATCGAGGAGGTGTTGCTGGCCAGCACGGCGGCCGGGTTGGTGACCACCTTGTCCAGCTGTCGGAACAGCTCGGTCTTGGCCTGCTCGTCCTCAACGGCGGCCTCGATGACCAGGTCCGCACCAAAGAGGCGGGAGAGATCGCCGGTGACCGAGATTCCGGCGAGGGCATGTGCCCGGCCCTGTGGGGTGATGGCGCCGCGCTGCTCGGCCCTGAGCAGGGAGTCAGCCACGCCCGCCAGTCCGGCTCGGGCCAGGTCCTCGGTCATGTCGCACAACGTGACGTGCAGCCCGGCACGGGCGCAGACCTCGGTGATACCCCGGCCCATCTGCCCGGCGCCGACAATGCCCACGTGTTTGATCGATGTCATGTGTTCCTCCGCCTGTCCCTTCGTCCGGTGGCAGACGACCGACGCCGCCACGGTCTGTGGTTCCGTGTCGAGGGTAAGACGAGGACAACCCCTCTGACCTGCTAAGACAGTGCGTCATCCACGCACAAACATGCGTCGGTTGGTGATTGACCGGTGCTGCCGCGCAAGGCCGTCCTGAACAGAGTGCGCAGCGCATCGCTGACCTCTGCCCGCCGTCCGGAGATGCCGCCTGGGCATGCCCCAGCTCCCCGCGCCCGGCACGCCGGCCCACCGTCTCGGCCCGGGCGGCCTGCGTGAGGGCGCCAGCTGCGGCCCGATCCGTCGCGCGGGAGAAGCACAGTTCCTGCGTGACGGTGACGAACGATTCCAGCCGTGCGGTTCCACCGGCTCGTCCGTCCCGCTGGGCCCAGCGCCGGCGACATCACAGGCAGTGTGCACGGCCCGTGGTGGATCACCCCGCGGCGGAAGTCAGGGCAGAACAGGACCGCCACGGGGTGAGTTCGGGGCGTCAGGGGCAGCACCAGGTAGCTCCCGGACGAGCAGGCGGGGACGCCGCCCGGATCTGTGTCGTGGGACACGCGGTTCAGGGGATGATGACGTAGTTGCTGAATCCCCCGTCGTGGTCCGTGGCGCGTCCCGAGATCGCTTCGTTGACCTTGGACAGGGGGAAGGGTTTGGTGATCAGGTAGGACAGGTCGAGGGCGCCGGTGGCCACCATGTCGGCGAGTTCCTGTCCCTGTGCTGTGGTGAACCAGTTGGAGCCGATCAGCTGGATCTGCTCGTCCATGAGCCATTTCACGTCCAGGGGCAGGCGGTCGGCGACGCCGCCGACGTTGACCACCTTGCCGCCCCGGCGGACGCCTTGCATGGAGTCCAGCATCGTTTCCACGGGGGCTTTGGCGCCCAGGGCGCTGATGACGTAGTCCGCGCCTTCGCCGCGGGTGCGGGACTTCGCCCACTCTCCGGTGGAGCGCTCGCCCAGCCGGATGACGTCGATCCGGTCCGGGTCCAGTTCCTTGACGCGCTTGAGGAGTTCCTCGTTGCGGCCGGTTCCGAGGACCCGGGAGGCGCCGGAGGCCAGTGCGAGGAGGGCGGAGGCGATGCCGAGGGTGCCGGTGATTCCGTCGATGAGCGCGACCTGGCCGGGGCCCGCTGTGGCGTTCTTGAGGGCTCCGTAGGAGGTGCCGATGTAGCCGAGCTTGCCGGCCTGTTCGAACGTCATGTTGTCCGGGATGTTGATGATCGAGTACTGCGGAGCGGTCATGTACTCCGCGAAGCCGCCGTAGGGGTAGAGGTCGAAGATCCGCTGGCCGTCGCGGGAGGTGCTGAAGTATCCGTTCAGGGTGAAGTAGCGGCATCGGGTGAGTTCGCCGCCGCGGCACACCTGGCAGCTGCCGCAGGACCGCAGAGGGCTCACATAGACCCGGTCTCCGGGCTTGGTGTTGAGGACTGCCTCGCCGACCTGCTCGACCACGCCCGCGGGGTCCAGGCCGAAGATCGCGGGAAGCTTGGGCAGCGGTTGGTGCGGGAACCAGGTGGGCCAGTTGTTGATCACGTTGGCCATGTTCGGGACGATCCCGCATGCCTTGATGCGCACCAGTACGTCGGTCGGCCGCGGGGTGGGCACGTCGATCGTGTCCACGGACATCGGCTCACCGAGCGTGTGCAGTCGTGCAGCGAGCATTTTCGCCATTGAAATACTCCTTGGAGCTGCCCCGTCCCGACGACCGGGGACGGAGAAATCTTTTTCGCGACCGAGGCGGTGGACCGGCGGCTCGGTCATCACGTTTCAGGTAGGGGCGAGCCTTGTGGCGCCGAGGTTCTTGTGGCGCCGAGGTTCTACGAATCGGGGAAGGGATGGGGGTAATTGTCCTCGAGGTCGATGTCGAGCAGCCCCATGATGCGGACGCCGGAGTTGTACCAGGCGATGGACAACGACAGTTCCACCATCTGCTTGTCCGTCAGATGGTCGGCGGCGGCACACCATGTCTCCTCGGAGACGTTCACCAGGAGTGTGGACTCCTTGGCGAGGCGCATGACCGCCTTCTCCGTCCCGTCGAACAGGTCGGACGACTCGAAGTCGGCCACCGCTGCGAGCTGTTCCCCGGTGAGTCCGGCTTTGAGTCCGTGTGACTGGTGGTGCGCGACCTCGTATGCGGAGCGGGTGGCGTATCCGACGGTCAGGATCGCCAGTTCACGGAGTTTGGGGCTGAGATCGGCGGCCCGCAGGGAGTTGGCGTAGGTCAGGAAGGCGTCCAATTGGGTCGGCGCGTTGGTCAGGGCGAGGAAGATGTTCGCCGTCGGCACCTTCCGCTCGGCTTCCAGCCGGTCGTACAGGGGTTTGTGTGACGCGTCCGTGTCCTCGCGGCGCAGGTAGGGAACTCGTGCCATGGCGTCTCCTTGGGTGATGTGGAGGTGAGAGGGTCAGGGAGTGGATTGCTCGAGCAGGAACCGCTCGAGCGACATCGGCTTCGGCTGCTCGGCCGGGGGGGTCTGCGGCGCGCCGACGAAGGGTGATGCCTCGAAGTACCACTTCTCCAGGGCCGGGAGGCCCCAGCGGGCGTTGGTGCTCA
>CAMLJW010000037.1 GCA_946480485.1 uncultured Streptomyces sp.
GCGGTCGCGAACAGTGCGCACACGGCGTCGAGGTCACGGTCCGCGTTGCGTCCGGCCGCGCCGCCGCGCCGGGCGGCTCGCTCCAGGCGCTGCGGCCACGGTGTACCGTCCCACAGCTCCCAGAGCGCCTCCTCGGCCGTGCCGCCGTCCGAGAGGCGCTCGCGGGCCCTGCGCAGCAGCGCGCCCAGCCGCTGGGCGCCTCGCGCGTACGACGGGTCGTGCGCGACCAGCCGCTCCGGCTCGGCCAGCGCCCGCGCCAGCAACGCGTCCGAGGGCGGCGGCACGAGGTTGCCCCCGGCGCGCTCCTCCTCACGCAGAGCGCGGCCCAGGCGACGCAGATCAGCGGCGTCCATACCGGCCAGCGGGGACGCGAGAAGGGTGAGCGCGGTGTCGGTATCGAGCCAGGGCGCCTGAGGAGCGGGCGCATCGGACGGGGCGGCGACAACCCGGTCCGTGGGACCGGCACTGGCGGACACATCGAGGTCCTCTCCAGTGGGCTCCTCCGCGCCCGCGCCCGCTTCGGATTCCGCTGCGGCCGGCTCGGCCGGCCCCGCGCCGCTTCGAAGCGCTGCGCCAGCCACCGCCCTGAGGGCCGTCAGCAGGGGTGTCACCGCTGGTTCGTGCCGCAGGGGGAGGTCGTCGCCGTCTATGTCGAGGGGAACGCCTGCCGCCGCCAGGGCACGGCGGATCGTGGGGATCGTGCGGGAGCCGGCCCGTACCAGGACGGCCATCTCGCCCCAGGGCACACCGTCCTCCAGGTGGGCACGGCGGAGGATGTCCGCGATGTTGTCCAGCTCCGTGCCGGGAGTCGGGTACGTGTAGACCTCGACGCGGCCTGCGTCCCGTACGGGAGTCAGCTCTCTGTGGGCGCGTACCTTCTCCGCCGGAAGGCGGGTCAGGGGCATGCGCCGGGTCAGCTGCCGGGTGGCCTCCAGCAGCCCGGCGCCCGACCGGCGTGACGTCCTCAGGATCTCGACCGGCGCCGCAGTGCCGTCCGCGCGCGGGAAGGCCTCCGGGAACTGCAGGATGCCGTTCACATCGGCACCCCGGAAGGCGTAGATCGACTGGTCGGGGTCACCGAAGGCGACGAGGGTGCGGCCGGCCCCTCGCCCGCCACGGCCCTTCTGCGGAAGTCCTGAGGGGTGTCTGTCTCGATGGCCCGCGAGCGCGCGCAGAAGCCGCACCTGTGCCGGATCGGTGTCCTGGTACTCGTCGACGAAGACCGCGTCGTACTGAGCGGCGAGCCGTTCGGCGACCTCGGGACGGCGGGCGAGCAGCACCGCGCGGTGCACCAGCTCCGCGTAGTCGAGCACTCCCTGCATGTCGAGAACGTCCAGGTACTCGGCGAGGAAAGTGGCCGCGGCGCGCCAGTCCGGGCGGCCGATGCGAGCGGCGAAGGCGTCCAGGGCGCCGGGGCCGAGGCCGAGTTCGCGGCTGCGGGCGAGCACCGCGCGGACCTCGTCGGCGAAGCCGCGCGTCGTCAGGCAGGCGCGCAGCTCGTCCGGCCAGCGCACATGGGCGAGGTCGAGCCGCTCCAGATGGGGCTGACCCGCCAGCAGTTCACGCACCGTCACGTCCTGTTCCGGTCCGGAGAGCAGCCGCAAAGGCTCCACGAACAGGTCGCTGTCCTGGTGGGCGCGGACCAAGGCGTAGCAGAACGAGTGGAACGTGGTGGCCTGCGGCGCGCGGGCCGCCCCTATGCGCAGTGCCATGCGCTCACGCAGCTCCACGGCGGCCTTGCGGCTGAACGTCAGCACCAGGACCCTCTCGGGGTCCGTTCCGCGCATGATGCGGGCCGCCACGGACTCCACAAGCGTGGTCGTCTTGCCGGTGCCCGGACCGGCGAGGACGAGGAGTGGGCCTCCCTTGTGGTCAACCACCGCACGCTGCGCTGCGTCCAGCAGAGGGGGATCTACCTGGACGGGCGGGGTACGCACCAGTCGGTGAGTGCCGCGGTTCCCCTGCCGCCCTTGGGGGTGCGACAGGCGCCTGGTGGAAGAGAAGGAGCTCACGTGGTTCGCCGGTCCTGGTGGGTGTGCCATGGGTCACTGCCGGCGCGAAGCGCCGTCGTTGAGGGGTGGTGGTCGGGCGACGGATGGGAGGACTGCCGGGCATGGACGGCGGGTGGCCGCGTGGTGAAGGGAACACGCGACGTCGACGCTACGCCGGGGGATGCCGTGGAAGGAACGCTTTCTTTTCCTCCCTCGGATCCCTCACATCCGGCTCTTACGGCACGAACGCACGGCAGGTCACGCGCGTGCCCCGATTCCCCCGTACGAGGCACGGATCCCCCTTTCGGGTCTCTGTGCCGGAAGGTGTCAGGGACCCGACGCGTGCTCCTCACCGTCCCACCGCGCCCGCTGCAAGTCCACGCGCGGCAGGCGATCCTCCGAGGCCCGGCTGGCCTCCTTCAAGGGAGTGCCTTCCGCGCGGTAGTGGCCCAGTGCCTCCAGCCCGTGGCCCGGGAGCAGCACCCCGTCCGCGCGTACGACGCGCCACCACGGAACGGCTCCTCCGTAGAGGGCCATCACACGGCCGACTTGGCGTGGTCCCCCCTCGTCCAGCCATTCGGCGACATCCCCGTATGTCATTACACGCCCGGGCGGGATCAACTCGGCGACCTCGAGGACCCGCTGCGCGTACTCCGGCAGGGCATCCGCCAAAAGACTCTCCTCGCTCATCCGCCCCATCCTGCCCCACCCCACCGACACTGTGACGTGGCGGCGGCCGGGCGTATCCCTCGCCCCGGAGCGGCGCTTCGGGAAGACTGTGCGCCCCCGCATTCGCCCCTGATGCCTCCCTGTGTCGGTGGAGCATGCCACCATCATGCGGGCGGTGACTGGTGATACGAGAGCAAGAAGAGACGATGAAACAGCAGGGTGCGCATCCCGAAGACGCGGAGGGCACCTCTGAGGTGTCGTCGCGCCCTGCCACCGGCGACGACTCGGACGAGCGCACCTCAGGCGCGTACAACAAGACGGACAAAAGCACTCCGGACGCGCACAATGAGAGAGACGAGCACTCCCCGGAGGAGCGCAGGAAGACGAACGAGCACACCCCGGACGCGCACGGCAAGAAGGGTGCGCCGAACCCAGACGACGCCCACTCCGAAGAGGTCGAGGGCGACGAGCCGCTGCTTCCCGCGCGCGTGCACCGTCCTTCCGACCTGATGCGCCTCCTGGTGGGCATCCTCACGATCGCGGTACTGCTGGGGATCGCCGCGTTCGCACACGGCACGACGTCGGGTCTCGCCCAGGACATCAACAAGGGCACCGACGAGGCACCCGACCTGCTGATCAAGATCGCGGGGCTCGCGTCGAGCATCGCGATTCTCCTGGTGCCGGTGGCCTTCGCGATCGAGCGGCTGATCAAGCGGGACGGACTGCGCATCGCCGACGGTGTCCTGGCCGCGGTCCTCGCGCACGGCGTGACCCTCGCCACCGACCTGTGGGTCGCCCAGGCCGCCCCGGACTCGATCCAGAAAGCGCTCACCCAGCCTTCGCCGGGCGACGTTCACGCCCTCACCGACCCTGTTCATGGCTACCTCGCACCGGTCATCGCGTACATGACAGCCGTCGGCATGTCGCGTCGGCCACGCTGGCGTGCGGTGCTGTGGTTGGTGCTGCTGCTCGACGCCTTCTCCATGCTGGTGACCGGCTACACGACACCGTTCGCGATCATCCTGACGGTGCTGATCGGCTGGACGGTGGCGTACGGGACGCTGTACGCGGTCGGCTCGCCGAACGTGCGGCCCACGGGACGGACGCTGATGGCCGGCCTGCGGCACGTCGGCTTCCACCCGGTGAGCGCTGCCCGCGAGGACACGCCGGAGGGCGCGGAAAGCGGCGACCGCGGGCGCCGGTATTTCGTGACACTGGAGAACGGCAAGCCGCTGGATGTCACGGTGGTCGACCGGGAGCAGCAGGCGCAGGGCTTCTTCTACCGTGCGTGGCGCAACCTGACGCTGCGTGGCCTCGCCACGCGCCGCAGCCTGCAGTCGCTGCGCCAGGCGCTGGAGCAGGAGGCGCTCCTCGCGTACGCGGCCATCGCCGCCGGGGCCAACGCGCCCAAGCTGATCGCGACCTCCGAGTTGGGGCCGGACGCCGTGATGCTCGTCTACGAGCACACGGGCGGGCGCACGCTCGACTCGCTGCCCGACGAGGAGGTCACCGACGAGTTGTTGCGCGAGACGTGGCACGAGGTGCAGGCCCTGCAGTCGCGGCGCATCGCGCACCGCAGGCTGGCGGGCGACGCGATTCTGGTGGATCGTTCCGGCACGGTCATCCTCACCGATCTGCGCGGCGGCGAGATCGCGGCCGGTGAACTGCTGCTACGCATGGACATCGCCCAGTTGCTGACCACGCTGGGCCTGCGGGTCGGTGCGGAGCGCGCGGTGGCGTCGGCGGTCGACGTACTCGGCCCCGACACGGTTGCCGACTGCCTGCCGATGCTCCAGCCCATCGCGCTGACACGCGCCACGCGCGCGACGCTTCGGAAACGGGCGCGGGCGCGGGCCGAGCGCGAGCGCGAGGCCGTTCTGGAGGCCTCTCGGCAGGCCAGGCCGACCCGCGCCGAGGGGCACGTGGAGGACACCAGGCCCCTTCTCGAAAAGCCCGGAAGGAAGACCGGACGCGCCGAGAAGCGATCCGAGAAGCGGGCGATCGACGAGGCGCTGGAGGAGGCTCGGGAGGAGGATCTGCTCACCCAGATCCGCCACCAGGTGCTGCTGATCAGGCCACAGGCGCCCGTCGAGCCGGCCCGCCTGGAGCGCATCCGGCCACGTACGCTCATCAGTCTCATCGCCGGTGCCATCGGCGGGTACTTCCTGCTGTCGCAGCTCACGCACATCGAGTTCGGCACGCTCTTCGACAACGCCGAGTGGGGCTGGGTCGCCGCGGCCGTGTTCTTCTCGGCGCTGAGCTACTTCGCGGCGGCGATGAGCCTGTTGGGCTTCGTGCCCGAGCGGGTGCCGATCATGCGGGCCGTGGCGGCACAGGTCGCCGGGTCCTTTGTGAAGATCGTGGCGCCCGCGGCGGTGGGCGGCGTGGCCCTCAACACGCGCTTCCTGCAGCGCGCGGGGGTGCGCCCGGGGCTCGCCGTGGCGAGCGTCGGAGCCTCGCAGCTGTTCGGCCTGGGCAGCCACATTCTGCTGCTGCTTGCCTTCGGTTATCTGACGGGAACGGAGAAGACGCCATCACTGTCGCCGTCCCGCACGGTGATCGCGGGGCTGCTGACGGTCGCGGTGCTGGTGCTTGTGGTGACCTCGATTCCGTTCCTGCGCAAGTTCGTCGTCACCCGTGTGCGGTCGCTTTTCGCGGGCGTCGTGCCGCGCATGCTCGACGTACTGCAGCGGCCGCAGAAGCTCATCACCGGCATCGGCGGCATGCTGCTGCTGACGGCCTGCTTCGTGATGTGCCTGGACGCGTCGGTCCGGGCGTTCGGAAGCGACGACATGCCCCCACTGAGCATCGCCAGCGTCGCGGTCGTCTTCCTCGCCGGGAACGCCTTGGGCTCGGCGGCGCCGACCCCGGGCGGCGTGGGCGCGGTCGAGGCGACCCTCACGGTCGGTCTGATCGCCGTCGGGCTGCCCAAGGAAGTCGCGGCGCCCGCGGTGCTGCTCTACCGGCTCCTCACGCTGTGGCTGCCGGTGCTGCCCGGGTGGTTGTTCTTCAACCACCTGTCACGCAAGGGCGCCCTCTAGGACGTGTTTCGAAAGTAGCGCCGCGGGGCAAACGGGACTTTCGAGACACGCCGTCCAGGTCCGCGTCCGCCCCCCAGAGCGCGCACCACGCGCGCGTGCCCCCTCGCCGTACGCAGAGCCACGCCCGGGTGTCTGCTGGCCGTACCCGGAGAGCGCCCACCCGTACACGGAGAACGCCTCTGACGTACACCGGAGCGCCCTCACCCGCACGGCCCGCGCCCCGAGCGAGCCGTCCGGTGCGCCACCAGGATGGGAGCATGCCGAATCCCTCCCAGCTGCGCGCCGCTGCCCTGTCCGCCGCCGCGCTTGTGCTGTCCGCGACCGTCGCCGGCTGCGGAAGTGACACCCAGGACGAGGATCTCTCGGCACAGAAACTGAGTTGGGAGCACTGCCCGGCACCGTCCGACTCCCAGGGAGGCGGAGAGGCCCCGTCGCCCCTGCCGAACGGCGACGTGTGGCAGTGCGCGACTTTGAAGGCACCCCTCGACTGGGACGAACCCGAAGGAGACAGGATCGGGATCGCGCTGATCCGGGCGCGGGCTAGCGGCTCCAAAGCCGAGCGGATCGGCTCCCTGATCTTCAACTTCGGCGGCCCGGGCGGCTCGGGTGTGACCACGCTCCCCGCGTTCGGTGAGGACTACACGCAGCTGCGCACCCGCTACGACCTGGTGAGCTTCGACCCGCGCGGCGTCGGGCGCAGCGCCGGCGTCGAATGCCAGGACGACGAACAGCTCGACGCATACTTTCAGCAGGACGCCACCCCCGATGACGCGGCCGAGCGGAAGACGCTCCTGGACAACATGGAGGAGTTCAACTCGACCTGCGAGAAGAACTCCGGGGAGATCCTCCCGCACCTGCGCACCACCGACGCGGCCCGCGACCTCGACCTCATGCGACAGGTCCTCGGCGACGACAAACTGCACTACTTCGGCATCTCGTACGGCACCGAACTGGGCGGCGTGTACGCCCACTTGTTCCCCAGGTGGGTGGGACGGGCCGTCTTCGACGCCGTCGTGAACCCGACGCAGAATCCGGAGCAGGGCTCACTCGGGCAGGCCAAGGGCTTCCAGCTCGCGCTCGACAACTTCGCCGAGGACTGCACGTCGCAGCAGGAGGACTGCCCGCTCGGCAGCACCGCGCAGGATGTCAAGGACCGGATCGCCAAGCTGCTCGAAGACCTGGACAGCAGGCCGATCCCGGGCGTCTTCCCGCGCCAGCTGACACAGACCGCCGCCACCAGCGGCATCGCGCAGGCGCTGTACTCCCAGGATTTCTGGGAGTACCTCACCGAGGGGCTCCAGCAGGCGTACGACGGTAACGGCGAGGTGCTGATGCTCTTGTCCGACGCCATGAACGGGCGAAACCAGGACGGCGAATACAGCAACGTCACCGCCGCCAACGTCTCCATCAACTGCGCGGACGACAAGCCGCGCTACACCACCGCCAATGTGGAGGCGAAGCTTCCGGAGTTCCGCGAGGCCTCTCCCGTCTTCGGTGAATACCTGGCGTGGGGCCTGCTCGGCTGTACCGACTGGGCCGTGGCGGGAGCGGCCGACCACCCCGATGTGAGCGCGCCCGGATCGGTGCCGATCCTGGTGATCGGCAACACCGGCGACCCTGCCACGCCGTACGAGGGCGCCCGCAGGATGGCGGAGGCGCTGGGCAAGGGAGTCGGCGTCGAGGTGACGTACAAGGGCCAGGGGCATGGCGCGTACGACAGCGGGAACAAGTGCGTGCGTGATGCGGTGAACGGCTATCTGCTGGACGGCAAGATCCCGTCGGCGGGGCTGGTCTGCTCATAAAGGAGCAGTTCGCAGGGTTATCCACAGGCTTCCGGGCCTGCCTCCACGTCTGCCTACTATGGCCTGACCGTCATTCGCGGCTCCGTGCGGATGACCCCGAGAGGGGAAGGATGCATGGCGCGTTTTGTACGGTCCACAGCGCTGGCCTCGATCGCGGTGCTGGTGGCCGGGTTCGCGGCGGGCTGCGGTGGCGGCCCGTCCGACGAGGGCGGGCTCACCTCGCAGAAGCTCGCCTGGGGCCGCTGCGAGGCTACGTCGGACGGCCCCGCACCGGGCAGCGGCTGGGAGTGCGCGACGCTCAAGGCGCCGCTGGACTGGAACAAGCCGACGGGCGAGACGATCGGCATAGCACTGATCCGGGGCAGGTCCACCCAGGAGGGCTCACGCGTCGGCTCGCTGCTGTTCAACTTCGGCGGCCCCGGCGGCTCGGGCGTCTCCATGCTGCCGTCCTACGCGACTTTGACCTCCAGGCTCCGCGACCGCTACGACCTGGTGAGCTTCGACCCGCGCGGGGTCGCAGGCAGCAAGGGCGTGCGATGTCGGAACGACAAGGAGATCCAGGCCGCCGAGTCGGTCGACTCCACGCCGGACACCGCAGCCGAGGAGACGGCGTACTTCAAGGACGCCGCCGACTTCGGCAAGGGCTGCGAGAAGTCGGCCGGCAAGCTCATGGCACATGTCTCGACCACCGACACAGCCCGCGACATGGACCTGCTGCGCCAGGTGCTCGGGGACGACAAGATGCACTACTTCGGCATCTCGTACGGCACCGAACTGGGCGGCGTGTACGCCCACTTGTTTCCCCGGAAGGTGGGCCGGCTGGTGCTGGACGCCGTCGTCGACCCGAGCGCCGACACGGTCGGGCATGCCAAGAACCAGACGCGCGGCTTCCAGCGCGCGCTGGACAACTACCTCAAGTCCGTGGGGCAGGATCCCGAGGAGGGCTCCCAGAAGATCGCGGATCTGCTGCAGAAGATCGATGCCGAGCCGCTGCCGACGTCGAGCGGCCGCAAGCTCACGCAGACGCTGGCGCTCACCGGGATAGTCCTGCCGCTCTACAGTGAGCAGACCTGGTCCAGCCTCACCAGCGCGCTGGACGCGGCGGAGGAAGGTGACGGATCGGAGCTACTGACGCTCGCCGACGGCTACAACCAGCGTGATGCGACAGGGGAGTACGGCACAACGACGCATTCACAGCGAGTCATATCGTGCTTGGACGACAAGACGCGGCTGACGTCCGAGAAGACGAAGAAGCTGCTCCCCGAGTTCCGGAAGATATCGCCGGTCTTCGGCGAGTTCATGGGCTGGGACACGGCCGGCTGGTGCCACGAATGGCCTGTGGCCGGTCAGCACGAGACGCCGGAGGTCAGCGCGCCCGGAGCCGGTCCCATCCTTGTGGTGGGCAACACCGGCGACCCTGCGACGCCCTACGAGGGCGCCCACAAGATGGCGGACGAGTTGGGCAAGGATGTCGGTATCGAGCTGACGTGGAGGGGCGAGGGGCACGGGGCGTACGGGCACGGGAGCTCCTGCGTGGACGACACGGTCAACGCGTACCTGCTGAAGGGGACGGTGCCGAACGACGGCACCGTCTGCCAGTCGTAGTCGGAGCAGCCCGGCCACCAGCCGGAAAGGGGCCCGGCACACCCCTTGCCCCTTGGTGCCGAGCCCCTCTCCACACTGCGCCTGGTCCTAGTACACCGGCTTCTCGGGCTCGATCTGGTTGACCCAGCCGATCACGCCGCCACCGACATGCACCGCGTCCGCGAAACCAGCGGACTTGAGCACGGCCAGGACTTCCGCACTGCGGACGCCCGTCTTGCAGTGCAGGACAATCTTCTTGTTCTGCGGCAGGCTCTCCAGGGCGGTGCCCATGAGGAACTCGTTCTTCGGGATCAGCCTGGCGCCGGGAATCGAGACGATCTCGTACTCGTTGATCTCGCGAACGTCGATGATCTCGATGTTCTCGCCGTCGTCGATCCACTCCTTGAGCTGCTTGGGAGTGATCGTCGAGCCGGCGGCCGCCTCCTGGGCCTCTTCGGAGACGACGCCGCAGAAGGCCTCGTAGTCGATGAGCTCGGTGACGGTGGGGTTGTCGCCGCAGACGGCGCAGTTCGGGTCCTTGCGAACCTTGACCTGGCGGTACTGCATCTCCAGGGCGTCGTAGATCATCAGGCGGCCGAGGAGCGGCTCACCGATGCCCGCGAGGAGCTTGATGGCCTCGTTGACCTGGATGGAGCCGATGGACGCGCACAGCACGCCCAGGACGCCGCCCTCGGCGCAGGAGGGGACCATACCCGGCGGCGGGGGCTCCGGGTAGAGGCAGCGGTAGCAGGGGCCGTGCTCGGACCAGAAGACGGAGGCCTGGCCGTCGAAGCGGTAGATCGAGCCCCAGACATACGGCTTGTTGAGGAGCACGCACGCGTCGTTGACCAGGTAGCGGGTCGCGAAGTTGTCCGTGCCGTCGACGATCAGGTCGTACTGGCTGAAGATCTCCATCACGTTGTCGGCCTCGAGCCGCTCTTCGTGAAGGATCACGTTGACGTACGGGTTGATGCCGAGCACGCTGTCGCGGGCCGACTGGGCCTTGGACCGGCCGATGTCGGCCTGGCTGTGGATGATCTGACGCTGCAGGTTCGACTCGTCGACCTCGTCGAACTCCACGATGCCGAGCGTGCCGACGCCGGCCGCAGCCAGGTACATGAGGGCCGGAGAGCCCAGGCCGCCGGCGCCCACACAGAGCACCTTGGCGTTCTTCAGCCGCTTCTGCCCGTCCATCCCCACATCGGGGATGATCAGGTGGCGGGAGTACCTGCGGACCTCGTCTACGGTGAGCTCAGGAGCTGGCTCGACCAGGGGTGGCAGCGACACGGGGACTCCGTTGGTCGGTCAATCACTACGGTTGTTCTTCCCGTAACACTGCCACGCCCTTCTTCATTCCGAGACACCCGTTCCGACCAGCGAGACGATTTCGTCCCAGTAGCGGGCATGGTTTCCCACGGGTCGGCGCGTTCGCAGCGGTCCGTCCGGTCGGTGACGTAGATCGTCGAGGCACCCTGCCGGCGGGCGATGCGCAGCGCCTCCTCGAGAGGGCCACGGGGCACGCTGTGCACGAAGTGGCAGAAGCGCCCGGGCGGACAAATCGGCGGTCCACTCCGCCACCTGCGACCAGCGACGCCCCGCCGCAGCCGGGCAGTGCGAGCGCGAATGCCGAAGCCGAGTCCTGCATCGGTGCTCGCGATGACCGTTGCGGCGCTGGTCAGATACGGCATGCCGCCTCCATCCAGATGTCGGCGAGGGACTCTTCGAGGTTGATCCGGGGTCGCCAGCCGAGCCGGTCGCGTGCGGTGCGCACGTCGGCCTGCTGCCAGTTGCCGCAGCCGTCCGGGTAGGGGTACGCGGTCGCGGCCGTGTGCTCTGGTTCGGATCGCGGGTGCCCGATGGCCGACCTGATCGGTGAGAGCGGTGCGTCAAGTTCATACAGCGCGCCGCCGTAGCCGGCCACGCGCGCGAGGACGGCGGCCGCGTCCCGGAGGCGTACGGCACGTCCGGAGCCGATGTTGATGACGCCCTGTGCGGCGGAGAGCGAGGCGGCGTGGACGGCCCGCGCGACATCACGTACGTCGATGAAGTCGCGCTGCACGCCGAGTCCGCCGAGCTTGAGTTCGCCGTCGCCGGACTGCATGGCGCGCCGCATGGCTTCGGCGAGGCGGCCGAGGGGCGAGCCGGCGGGGGTGCCGGGTCCAGCGGGCGAGAACACGCGCAGGACGACGGCGTCCAGGCCGGAGCCCAGAACGAGCTCCGTGCCGGCGAGCTTACTGACCCCGTACGGGCCGCCGGGGCGCGGCACGGCGTCCTCGGCCGTGCAGGAGCCGGGCTGGCTGGGGCCGTACTCGGCGCCGCAGCCGATCTGGACGAGGCGTGCCCGGCAGCCACTGCGGCGTAGGGCCACACAGACTGTGGCCACGGCCACGGTGTTGTGCCGGGTCAGCTCGCGGGCGCCGCCGCGAGTGGCGCCGGCGCAGTTGATGACGACGCCGGGGTGCACCGCGTCCAGGAAGCGGGTGAGCGCGCCCGGGCTGCCGCTGGCGAGGTCGAAGCGTACGTCCGCGTCGTCGCCCCGGCCGAGAGCGGTGAGCTGCACCGCCGGGTCGGCGAGGAGGCGGTCGGCGACGAACCGGCCCAGGTATCCGTTGGCTCCGATCAGCAGCACCCTCATCGGGCGGCTCCCGGGGTGGATTCTCCGATGCGGAGGGTGATCATTCGTGTTCTCCTTCAGGAGTGCTGCCGTGGTGTCGTCAGGACGGCCCGCGGAGTGTGACCCGCGGGAGGTGTGCGCTCGGCACAGGGCTTCGGCACCGAGCTGAGATGCGGTTCGTGGCGTCCCGCCGCGTCCGGGTGATGCCCGGTTCACGGCGTCCCGACGCGGTCCGCGTGGGCCGAGGCCCGGGTGAGCCTGCTGGTCGCGTGGACCAGCAGCACAAGCGCCGCGGCCCCGCACACGAGGGCGGGCACGACGCCGGGCCCCCAGAGGCCGACCGCGGTCTCAACGGGCACGGCCAGGAAGGAACAACCGGGCAGGCGGCCCGCGAAGGCAGTCGCGAGAGCCGTCGCCTCGGTCGCGCCGACGGCGGCGAGTACGACGGCGGGGGCGTGCGGGAAGCCGTGCGCGGTGAGCAGCCGGGCGGGCAGCAGAAGCGCGCCGAGTCCGGCGGCTTGGGCGAACCCGACAGACTCGCCCAGCACGGCCCGGCACAGCGCGAGCAGCCCGCCCAGGGCACAGAGGAACAGCCCGAACATGCCCAGGAGCAGCGGCTTCACGGAGGCGGTGAACTCCTCCAGGCCTCGGCTGGCGGCCAGCCTGCGCCGGGCGCGTACGGCGAAGAGGTGGACGCACCATGCCGCCGGGGCGCAGGCCAGGGTGAGGGCCAGGACGGACGCGAGGGCCATCGGCCAGGGGCCGTTGGGGCCGCCGTTGGGCAGGCCGATCGGTCCGCCCGCGATGCCGGCGCTGAGCAGTCCGTCGCCGAGGACCGCGTACACGAGGAGCCAGCATGTCCACGCGCGCGTGCCCGTTGTCGTGCGCCACGCGCGCGTGATGTGCAGGGGGCCGCGGCGGAGGGTCACGCGCAGTCCCAGGGCGACGGCGAGGGCGCCCACGACCGCGACCAGGAGACGCGTCTGCCCCTCCGTGAGCCGCAGCCCGGTCACTGCCGCCGCGCACAGGGCGCCCGGCAGCAGGGCGAGGAGGGCACGGTCGGCGCTCACCGTCGGGACGTCGGCCGCCGCCGCCGGGACGTCGGGTGCCGCCGCCGGGGCCGTCTCGCCGTCGCGGGGCACGCGCGCGTACATCTCCTCCGCCAGCGAGAAGACGTCCCGGTGCCGGAAGCGAGCAGCGGTCCGATCGGTCACGCCGTGCGCCTCCAACTCCGCCGCGATCTCCAACGGATCCACGGCCCGTGTGCACAGCGCGCGGTGACGGTGCATCAGGGCTTTCACGGGGTCCACGGTGCCTCGGCGAGTGGGGGGCTTACGGTCGTCCTGGACTTCGTTCGTGGGGAAGGTTTGTGCCGACGGCACACGGGAGTCGGCCGCCGGCGCCGGGGCGGTGGACGCGTCGGCCCGGCCCGAAATTTCGGCGGCGGAACCGTCCGGCGTGCCCGCGGCGGCTCGCGCCCCTGTGGTCATAAGCCAGTCCTCCGAGCGCGCGTCCGATGCTCCGGGTCCTCCCGGCGGCCGGGGCAGGTCCTTGTAGGGTCGCCGCGTGCTCATCGCGGCCCCTCCCCGGCGGGCACCGGCTCCTGAGCCGAGCAGGAGACTGCCGGATCCGGGGCGTTCGAGGCTTCCGAACTGCTCCAGGCCGCGGGGGCTGTCGAGGGGGATCGCCGCGCCGCCCACCTCGGTGTGCCGCCCGCCGCCACGAGGCGCGTCCCCGGCTCGGCCCTCCGCCCGGGCACATGTGCCTCGGCCCGTACGGTGAACGGCAGGGGCTCACCCGTACCGTCGACGCCGAGTCGACGCTCAGGCTCATGAGAGACTATTTCCAGATAAATGCTGTCGAAGGCTGCGATGTTCTGCTCGACGGTGAACAGTTCGAGGGCACGCGCGCGTGCCGCCGCTCCCAGGCGTTCGCGGCGCTCGGGGTCGCGCAGCAGGGCGACGCACGCCTCGGCGAGCGCGCGCGGATTGCGCGGCGGCACCACCAGACCCGTACCGCCGATGACCTCCACGACTGCGCCGACGTCCGTGGACACCGTGGCGCGCCCGCAGAACATCGCCTCGACGAGGCTGATCGGGAAGCCCTCGACGACGCTCGACAGGACGACCACGGCCCCGGTCGCGTATGCCTCGGCGACGCTCGGCATCTGCGGCCCGCCGATCTCCTCGAAGGAGACCGGGTTGTCGCCGACCGCGTGCAATCCTTCCGCCTCGTCGGGAAAGAGCTGGGCCGCCAGGGCCTTGCAGTGGGCGAGATAGGACGCACCGTCCGACCCCTCGACGGGCGCGCCGACGATCCGCAGCATCGCCCTGGGCTGCTCCTTGCGGATCTCCGCGAAGGCGTGCAGCAGCGAGATCAGATCCTTGGCGGGCTCGATCCGCCCGACCCAGACCAGCGTGACCGGATCGGCGCATCCCCCTCGCTCGCCCACGTCCCAGAAGCGGGACGCGTCCATGCCCGGATAGACCGTACGGAGTTTGGCGCGGTCGGCGCCGCACCGCTCCTGCCAGCGGCGGGCGTGCATGTTGCCGGGCGTGATGAGCGCGGCCTGCCGGTAGACCTCGGCCGTGAGCCGACCGTGGAACGCCGCTAGCAGAGCCCGAGCCGAAGGCGACGGCTCACGAGAACCACCAGGACGACCAGAACAACGCGAGCCACGACAGCAGCGGCAGCCACGGCAGGAGCCACACGAACCACCCATACCAGCAGGGCCGCTGGCGCCGTGAGAGCCTCGCGCGCTCAGATAGTGCGCCCGTAACTGCACCCCGTACTCCGTGACCAGCAGCGGCACCCCCGAGAAACGCCGTGCGAGCAGCCCGGGCACAGCCACCGCGCCACCGGACGTGGCGTGGCACAGGTCGACGGAACCGAGCCCGCCCGCCTCCGCGTACCAGTCGAGCGACAGGGGGCGCAGGGTGCGCTCCACCTGGGCGGCGACAGTCAGCAGGTCGAGTACGCGTGCGTCCCGGGCCGGGCGCAGGGCGCCGGGCGCACGACAGGCGCTCTCGAGGGCGCGTACCGCTGCCTCGGAGCGCAGGGCGCCGACCAAACCGCCGCCCTCGTCGCGGGCGAGCTCCGCAAGCCCGTACAGCGCACTGCCGAAACGGTCCGCCATACCCGCGCCGGCATCCCCGAAGCCGCCGCCCGCGCAAACAGCCGCCGCCAACTCCCCATAGCACTCGGCGAACCGTCGCCGCGCCCGTCGTCCGTACCCGACACCGTCGTCGTCCGCGGTCCACAGCGGCACGGTGCGGACGCGGCTGACCCGGGGAGGGAGCGGGATCGAGCCCGCGTCCTCCTGGCGCCCGCTCGGGCCGAGTGCGTAGATGTCGAAATCATGGTGTTTGAGCCCGCGCACGAGCCGGTCGCACCAGAGCCTGGCGTCACCGCTCACATATGGATAGCCACCCTCCGTAAGCAGTCCGATGCGCACGAGTACACCTCTGATCTCCCGTATGGGGAGCCGCCGTTGATACGACGGCTCGCAGCGGGGACGAACGTACGCGGACATGGCGGTGGCGCGATGGACGGTTGTCCATCGCGCCACCAAAAGGGGTGAACGGTCGTAACTTTCCCGTGCGGGTGGCGTTTTGTAGCGCCAAGAGATCAGGTGGACCCACGTCGTCGTGCTGCGCCCAGTTCGGTTCTGGGCCGAGTCGATGTGGCCTGCGATCCTGCCCGCCGCGCGTCAGCTGCCGGGAAAAGGCCAGGGGTTGGCCCGGCAGCGGATCCCGTCGTGATCGAGGAACTTGGTCTGCTGCTGCATGACGGGCGCGAGCTCACCGTCCCTGTCGCAGGTCACATGGCCGTGGCCGAGCCGGTGACCGATCTCGTGGTTGATCAGCATCTGGCGGTACGTGTACATCCTGTCGCCGTACGTCTCGGCGCCCTGGGCCCAGCGATACGCGTTGATCATCACGCGGTCGGTGGCCGCGGAGTCGCAGGAGACGTTGTCCACGGTGGTGTCGAGGCCCGACTTGGCGCACCAGGTCGCGGTGGTGCCGGGGCTCGCCAGTGTGATGACGAAGTCGGGTTCCCCGGAGGAGATCCGCTCGAAGGTACGACCGCCGCCGTGGGCCCAGCTCCGCTCGTCGTTCAGGGTCTTCTGCACGGCCCGCGCGAAGAGTTCGCCATCGAGTCCGAGGCCCTTCTCGACGTCGACGCGATAGGTGAATTTCTGACCGGTGCCGGGAGCCTGGTCCATTCCGCCGATCGCTTCGAACTCGCCGCTGCCCTTCAGATTCGCGTCCAGCGCGTACTTCTTCGCCATTTTCTGGTCGTACGTCAGCGGGACCACGTCGGCGTTCGCCGTCTCGGACGGTGTCGGTCGTTCGTCGCCGCGGGAGGCGTAGTCATCGGCCCCCCGGTCCGCGCCACCCTCGGTCTGCGACCACGCGGAGGTGCCCTCGCGGCCGTCGGTGACCTGCCCGGCCACGACGACGGCCAGCACGGTGGTGACGGCTGCGGCCGCGATCCCGGTGAAGGTACGCCCCTTGCCGCCCTTGTCCTTCTTCGGTCGGCCGTCCTCCCCCTCCGGGGCCGCCTCGTCCTCGACGTGCCCGTCGACGTCGGTGTTCCAGTCGGTGAGGGAGGCGTACGGGTCCGCGCGGAGCCCCGCGGTGGCGGAACGGGATGCGAAGACGTCGCCGTCCTCGTCGAACGCGTCGAGGTAGGCCTGCCGGGGGCCCGAGGGTGGCGGCGTCTGCCGCTGCCCGGGAACCACGGGCCCTCGCCGCCCCGGACTGGCGCCCGGCGCACCTGGTCTGCCCTGCGCTCCGAATACGCCTGGCACTTCTGGTACGCCTGGTACCTCCGGAACACCTGGTGCCATTGGTACTTCTGGTATGCCTGGGTGCGACACCTCAGTCGCGCCGTATCCGGCCGCCCCTCTGAACTCCCCCCAGCCGCCACCCGGTTCACGCTGCTGCGGGTGCCCGCCGCGAACCCGGGGCGCCCCGCGCGCGGGCGCGCCCTCGGGCAACCGCGGCGCCCCGCCCGCCAAAGTTGCGGGGCCGCCGCCCATCGGTGGCGGCTGTTGTCCCTGGGGCGCCGGGCGCCGCCCCACGCTTGGCTCCGGGCGACCACCGTGCTGAACCGGAACCACAGGTGTGTCCGGGGTGTCGCCGCCCTTGCGGGCCGGTCCGCGTCGGCTGTGACGTCCCACCCGCCGCCTCAGCTCCCCGCACTCGTCGTCGTGCCGGGATCGGTCGACTCGCCCATCTCCGCGACGAGTTCGCGGAAGGCGGTGGCCACGGCCTCAGGATGTTCCATCATCGCCACATGCCCCGCGTCCGGCAGAGTCAGCAGCCGGGAATCACGGAACGCGCGAGCGGCCCGCCGGGTCATGCGGAACGAGACCAGCTGGTCACGACCGCCGTAGATGAGGAGCGTCGGCGCAAGCACCCGCTCGGCCTGCCGCCACAGCCCGTGCTGGCCGCCCAGTGTGTACGCGTTCACGAGGCCGCGCGCCGACCGCGCCATGGCGTCCCAGAAGTGGGGGAGGGCGAGCCGCCGCTCCATCTCCTCGACCGCGTTGCGGAACCCTTCGGGCGTCACCAGCGTGGGGTCCCCGTAGCAGAGCGCCATGACGCCTCGTACGCGCTGCTCTGCGGACCATTCCCTGGTGAGCCGGGTGAAGGCGCCGACGACTCCGGGCAGCGCCAGCAGCGCCGTTGGCACCGCTGTGCGCTGCACCCTGATCTCCGGCAGCGCGGGGGACACCAGCGTGAGCGTGCGTACGAGGTCGGGCCGCACCGCCGCGACGCGCGTCGTGATCGCGCCGCCCAGCGAGTTCCCGACCAGGTGCACCGGACCACGACCGGCCGAGTCGAGGTAACGGATGACCGCGCGCGCGTGCCCGGTCACCGAGTAGTCGCCGTCGTCCGGCGGAGGCGAGTCGCCGAAGCCCGGCAGATCGACGGCCTCGCTGTCCACCAGACCGTCGAGGAGCGGCATCAGCGCCGACCAGTTCTGCGAGGAACCGCCCAACCCGTGCACATACAGAGCCGGCGCCAGCCCCTCGCGGACCGGCGGTCTCGAGCGGACCGTGAGCGTGACCCCTGGCAGCCCGACCGTGCGCAGCCGCTCCCCCGCCGCCACCCTGACGGAACTGACCTTCGGCGCAACGGTCGTGGCCAAGACGGACGGCGGTTCGGTCGAAGACATGCGGCAATGTTACGAGACGATCACGCGCTGGATCACGTGTTCGCCGTCACAGCTCGGGATTGGTCCTCGATCACCCCCGTTCGCATCGCGATCGAACCGCGGTCGCACCGCCGCGGTCGTACCGGCTGATGGCGGCGGGACGGCGGCCGGACCACGGCGGGACCCCGGCGGAAGGGGAGCCGAACCGCGATGGAGCGTGATCGGGTGCGGTCGGATCGCGTAGCGCCGCGATCTCCTCTCTCGTACGCTTCGTAAACGAGGGCACTCGTACTTGTGCAAGAGCGCACTCGCACCACTCGGGAAGAGGACACATGACCGTCGACCCCACCGACCCCGAGACTCTCGAGGAAGCCGATGCCACCGAGTTCGACGTGGAGGCTCCCGAGGCCGACGCCGCCGAACAGCACACGGACCTCACGCCCCACGAGGACGACTCATCGACCGGCTCGAACGCGGACGCGAACGAGGCGGACCGCGCGGAACAGGCACGAGTCGTCGAACTCGACGAGGACGACTATCGATGAAACGGGCGCGGACCGGTGACCGGTGGTGACCGGTGACCGGTGACCGGTGGCCTGTCCGGTCACCGCCCAGGTACACACACAGCGGGACGGCCTGTCCGCCCTGCCTGTTTTATTGCGCTCTGCGCGGTTCTCAACAGCGTCCGGTCCATGAAATTCTGCGCTCGCACCGCCCACACCGCGGTTACTGAAAAGTACGATGTTGGCGCGGCGCACACCGCATATGGACGATTTTGGGAGGCGGCGTGACAGCCATCGAGCAGACAGAGGCGCCACGCCCGCGGGGCACACGCCTGCCGCGCCATGCCCGACGGAACCAGCTGCTGGGCGCCGCCCAGGAAGTCTTCGTCGCTCAGGGCTATCACGCGGCCGCGATGGACGACATCGCCGAGCGCGCGGGCGTCAGCAAGCCGGTGCTCTACCAGCACTTCCCGGGCAAGCTCGACCTCTACCTGGCCCTACTGGACCAGCACTGCGAGTCCCTGCTGCAGGCGGTCCGGGGCGCCCTGGCCTCGACGACCGACAACAAGCAGCGCGTACGGGCCACGATGGACGCGTACTTCGCGTACGTCGAGGACGCCGGCGGTGCTTTCCGGCTGATCTTCGAGTCGGACCTGACGAACGAGCCCTCCGTGCGCGAGCGCGTGGACAAGGTCACAGGTGAGTGCGCGGAGGCGATCTGCGAGGTCATCGCGGAGGACACCGGCCTCTCCAAGGCCGAGTCGATGCTGCTCGCCTCGGGTCTGGGTGGGCTCGCCCAGGTGGTGGCGCGCTCCTGGCTGCACAGCGACCGCAGCATCCCGCGCGACCAGGCGGTGCATCTGCTGACCTCGCTGGCCTGGCGCGGCATCGCCGGTTTCCCGCTGCACGGCAGCGAGCAGCACCACTGACCGTGCACAGCAGCACCAACCGTGCCCTTGTTCCCGCCTCTGTTCGCTCCTGGCGTTCTTGGACGGAGCGTATACGTCCCCTCACCGGGCTAATGTGTGCTGCGTACGGCGCGGACGAACGCGCACATCAGTGACCGTCGGAGGGACATAGCCGTGGAGGTCAAGATCGGCGTGCAGCACGCGCCTCGCGAGATCGTTCTGGAGAGCGGTCAGACCCCGGAAGAGGTCGAGCGAGCGGTGTCCGAGGCACTGGCCGGCAAGTCGCAGCTGCTCAGCCTCGTGGACGACCACGGCCGCAAGGTCCTGGTCCCGGCCGACCGGCTCGCGTACGTGGAGCTCGGCGAGCCGGCTCCGCGCAAGGTGGGCTTCGGCGCGCTGTAGTCATACGTCGCGCGTTCTTCTGTCGCGGAAAGGGCCCGGTGGCATCCCCCAAGTCAACGCCAGCGGCCCCTTTCCGTGACCTGTTCCGGCCCTGGCTTCCGCGCCCGACGCAGCCATCGGATTCCGTGCCTGACACGGCCACTGGTCTCCATGCCTGGCACGGCCCGGCGATCTCCACAAATGGAGCACGGATCGTCCACAGGGAATGATTGCGTTCCGCAGGTCACGGGTAGGACGGGCTACGACCGAAGAGCACACGGCCGTGCGGGAGGGACCTCACCATGATCTTGGAAGCGCTCGGCTCCGCGATCCTCGGTCTGGCACTGGCCTGGGTGGCGGCCTATCGCCTGCCGCACCGCCTGCCCGCCCGCCGCCTGGTCCTGTCGACGGGCGTCGCCGGAGCCCTCTTCGGCGCCTTCCTCACCCATAACTCGCTGGGCCCCGACCATTTCCTGCTGCCCTTCATCGGCGCCCTGGCCGTCGCCACGGCGTCCCTCTCCCTGCTCCTACGCCCCTCGTCGGGAGGGCTCCGCCGCTCCCCCCAGCGGAATGCCCAGCCGACGACCGCGGGTTCATAGGCTGTAGCCCGCCGGCCCGGACACGGCCGACGCGACGCCGAGTGGGCGAGCGAAGTGATGCGGACCCCCGATGCGGATCCAAAGGGTCCGCATCACACCGTGCGTGTTCGAAAACGGCGAGGTTAAATCCCCTGCGTGCC
>CAMLJW010000038.1 GCA_946480485.1 uncultured Streptomyces sp.
GGTGACCCGGCGGCATGAGCGTCAGATCTCACCGGGCGCGATCGCGTTCATCGCCCGCTGCCCAGAGAGCCTCCCGTCAGATCTGACCCCAACCGGGGTGCAGGTCAGCCCGAACCGCCGCCAGGAGCTCCCTACCGCCGCCAGTCGCCCTCCAGGAGCTCCCGTCGTCCCCTCCGCCTCCAGAGCCCCGCAGAAGCCCCGCAATCGCCCCTGACCTAGCCCGGGCCCAGTGGCCTCTTGCCGCTCGGCGACTACCTCGTCGACGTCGACCCGACTCTGTTCCGCCCCCGCTCTCTCGCCCCTCTTGCCCGCCTCGGAACACTGGCGATCACCCTCGCTCCCAGCTCGAGCAACGACGCCTAACCTACCGATATCGCTAGGCTTATTGCCACTAATGCTCTCAGCCTGACGTGTTCGCCTCATTCACACCTGCGGGCTTTCAGCGGGACCCGGGGACCCCTGGGGGGATGCCCCTACCCTAAGGAAGGGGGGTCCCCCTCACGGACATTCTGAAATTCTGAATGAATCCGCCTAGTCGCACGGGCGCCTTGCAAAGGCCTCTGCGGGGTGCGACCGTGGTCACATGAGAGGACGAAGGAAGGTGAAGCGGACGCACTGGGGCCTGGAGCTTCTGAAGCCCGACGAGGCGAAGGCGCGCAGGGAACGCTACGAGGCCTTGAAGGCCCTGGGGGCATCAGGGCTGGTGGCGTGGAGGGAGTCCATTACGAGGGGCTCCTACTGGAAGATGCGCGACAGGCTGGTGGCTGCTTCCGGGAAACCCACACTTTAGAAGTAGACTACGGCCGAATGCGTAGATGCCAGCGCCCCGTCTGCTGCTAGCGTCCCCGGAGGGTAGCAGTCCCCGCGGTGACGTTGTCCCCGCGTCCTGAAGGCGCGCTGGTATCGAGCATACCGGGCCCCTCCCGGAATTGGAATCTTTTTCCTTCACTGACCCTACCGGCGGCTCCTGGTGCCCCTCAGCGGCGAGCCCTGAACATCTTCGGCACCGCCACCGTCTCCCGGTCGAGCTCGGATATCCGCTGCCCACTGGCCTCGCTGAGGCTCCGGTGCTCCTCGCACCTCCGGTAGAAGCCCCCGTCTTCCTTACGGGCAGCCTCCCGGCTGCAGCTGTCGCAGACCCCAACCGCCTGCTTGCGCAGCCTCCGCTGAACCGCCGCCTTCTTCGGGCTCAGCCCGAGCTCCAGCCCCTTCTCCCGCTCCCGTGCGTTCACTAGCTCGAGCTCCTTCTGCTCGATCTCCGCCTCGAGCCGGGTCCGCCGCTTCCTGACCGCCTCCCGCTCCTTCAGCCCCAGCGCGAACGGCTTTTCCCGCTCGAGCCTCGCGATCTCGTCCGTCAGCGCCTGGCAGCTCGCACGCATCTCCTCGAGCTGCCCTTCGACCTCGAATACGCTTCTGTATCGTTTCACCTTGAACCATCCTCACCCGGGCAATGATGCGAAGCGCCGTCTCCTCATCCACCCATTCGTAGACCCGTCCCTCGAACACGACGCGGCGCGCCTTCGCCTTCCCGCTCCGGAACATCCCGAGCACTTCGCGCCGGACCCGGTTGTCAATACCGGCCCCGAGGAACCAAGCTAACTCATCGAGGTAGATCCGCATGGCGAAAAAACGCTCTCCCAAGGGTCAGTTTGCCGCCCTCGTCGCCACCAAGCACGACGACGAGAAGGAAACCCTCGCCCGCATTGCTCGGATGGAACAGATGGAAGAGCGCCTCTACGTCTCATCCGCCGCCATCCTCGAGGCCCAGATCGACTTCGCGACCGTCTCCCCCGACACCGAAGAGCCACCCAAAGAATGGGTGAAGCAGTTCGGCGCCCTCGGCGCCGCTCAGCGCCTGGCCGTCGCCAAGACCGGATGGCTCCCCCGCGGGCAGACCCCGAGCGGCATCGAGACCGCCTCCAAGATGTTCGCCGGCATCTCCGCTGCCCGCGCTCGCCGCCGAGACGAGCGAGGCAACCCCCAGATCGTCTACCTCGACCGCGGCGGCGAGGTCATCGCCGATCGCAAAGAGCACTGGGAGTTCGACCCCCAGCCCTTCCGTCGCCTGCGCACCGAAGAGATCCGAGAGATCGCGTCCGCCGCCGACCGCATCCTGCGCGCCATGGACGAAGGCTCAGCCTCGCCGCTGTACTGGCTCCGTGCAGCTCCCCCCGACAGCTACGATCCGGAACTCGTCGACCTCATCACAGACTACCTGGGTGCGCGTCGCTGATGCTCGACCGCTCCGTCTACAAGCCGAGCGCGTGGGGCCTTCGCTTCCACCAGTGCGCAGCTGACGACGTCCTAGGCGGGGGCGCCGCGGGCGGGGGCAAGAGCATCGCTCTACTCTTCGACCCGCTCGTTACGCAAGCCATCGTCGAGCAAGCGCGGGTCACGGGCCAGTTCATCGACGAGTTCCCCGAATGGCTCGCCGATCTCTGCCGGAAGCACCCGATCCGGGCCGGAGAGAGCGAGGGCCACGCGCTGCACATGCGCAAAAACCTAACCCTGCTCCGAGAGAACATGGATCGCGCCGAGCGCATGTTCCCGAAGTTCGACCCGGGCGCCGAATACAACCGAGAGTTTCACCGATGGACCTTCTCCAGCGGCTACAAGTTCACGTTCGGTCACTGCCCCGAAGAGTCATCGTACAAGAACTATCTTTCCAGCCAATTCAGCCATTTTGGAGTCGATGAATCCAGCGAAATGTCCGAACTGAGCGCCGACGAGATCAGCGCGCGCGTGCGCTCCGCTGACCCGGTGCTCAAGTACCTTCTGCGCGTTCGGTACGTCAGCAACCCCGCTCCCGGTTGGCTCAAGACTCGCTTCGTCGACCCGCATCCCGACGGCAACGTCACGCTGAAGGTGAAGGTTCCCGATCCGGAGACCGGCGAGACACACATCCGCACGCGCGTCTTCCTGCCCGCCAAGCTCGACGACAACCCCGACAAGTCGTTCGCTGCGCAGTACAGGAAGACGCTGCTCAGCAAGCCCGCTCACATGCGGGCTCGGTACCTGTATGGCGACTGGAACGCGCTTCAGGGCGCGTTCTTCGAAGACGACTTCATCAAGGACGTTCACGAGATCGAGCCGTTCAAGGTCCCGCGAGACTGGCCCAAGTTCCGCGCCATGGACTGGGGTTACAAGGCGCCCGGCACCATCGGCTGGTTCACGCTCGACCCCGACGACCGCCTCTATCAGATCTTCGAGTTCAACTTCCGGCTGATGCGTGACTCGGAGGTCGCCGATCGCGTCATCGAGATCGAGAAGGGCTTCGGGTTCTGGGATGAGCGAGACCGATGCAGCCGCCTCACGGGCGTGGCCGACACGCAGCTGTGGGAAGAGCGCGGTGACTCGGGCCTGAGCAAAGCCCAGGTGTTTCACGAGAAAGGCGTCTTCTGGACGCCCGCCGACAAGGCCAGCATTCAGCGCAACGCCGAGCGCATCGGCGAGCGCCTGCGCGATCACGACGACAAGCGCCCGCCGGGGCTGCTGTTCTTCAAGGGCTACACGCGCAAGACGATTCAGATGCTCGCGGGCATCAACGTCGATCCGAACGATTCGCTCATCCCCAACAAGAAGAGCCCGCTCAAACACTGGTTCGATATGCTCGGGTACGCTGCTGCGCGCGCGAGCCGCGGCCGGGAGTCCATCCCGATGAAACCGCACCGCTTCGACCGCTACGAGAGAGACGACGACAAAGAGCCGGCGGAAACGTCGGGAGGATTCGGGTACGGCACATGATGATCTGTGGACTCGACCTGAGCCTGTCCGCGAGCGCGATCGTCTGCGTGCCCACGGATTGGGACGGTGATTGGCGGCGGGTCGGGAGCCACGTCGTTGGTCAGGCCCTGCCGCGCTCTGCCAGCGACCATGACCGGGTGCGTCGCTGCGAGCGCATAGCCAATGACCTGGCGCACTACGCTCGCTCCCGGGGCGTGTCGGAGGCCTGGTTCGAGAGCTACGCCTACGGCCTGAGGACGTCAGCTCACAGCCTCGGGGAGCTCGGCGGCATCGTGCGTCTGGTGATGGATCAGACGGGGATCGCGCTGCGCACTGCCAACATGTCGACGGCGCGCAAGCTGTTGCTCGGCAAGGTTCCGCGCAAAGACGCCAAGGGCGCGTGCCACGCAGCGCTGCTCGAGGCGGGGCGGCCTGCATGGTCGAAGGACGAGACCGACGCTTTCGTTGCGGCGAATCTGGGTCTGAGCGAGCACTCTGGCGCCTACTGCTTCGCTTCTGAGGCGCGGGCATGAGCACCGATCCGATTCCCCGCTACCCCCGAGAGCGGCTTTGCTGTACCTACGGTCAGCGGGAGATGATGAACCATGGCGGATGAAGAGAGCGTTTTCGAGGCTGGACAAGAAGAGCCCACCGAGGGCCCTTTCGAGTACAAGGAAGAAGAGCTTAACCTCGTCTCGCCCTTCAAGGGCCATAGCGAGGGCCGCCGCGCGCTCAGCCGCATCGGCAACCACGTGCTCGACGTGTTCAAAGAGGCCTGGGACGCGAACGAAAAGTACCGGGCGAACATGGCCGACACCTGGAAGCTGTTCGCGGGCACGCTCGACCCGAAGCCTCCCGACTTCGCTCACCTCTCCAACGCTCACGTGCCCATCCTGATGGAAGAGACGATCCGCATGGTCTCGCGCCAGGCCTACGAGCTCTTCGGCAACTGGTCGCGCGTGTTCGGCGTCATCCCGCTCGGTCCCGACGACGACAAGACCGCGAAGCTCCTGTCGCTCCACGGGAACTGGCAGATTCGGAAAAAGATCAAGGACTTCAAGCGCGAGGTCGGTCATCGCGGCCTGCTCATATTCAACCTGTTCGGCGACGTCACCTGTCACAGCTACTGGGACCCGCAGCGGCGCGCGAACCGCCACGAGATCCTGACCGCGGCCGAGTTCGTGTGCAGCAACTCCCACGTCTCGACCATGCCGGACTACTCCGACGTGTCTTGGGTGGCGAAGGTCATGCACATGGACGCGCACGAGCTGCGCAAGATGGACACGATCTGGGAAGGGGTCGCGACGACGCTGGAGCGGCTGCCGCCGGAGTGGGAAGACGGCGAGTACTCGCGTGAACTGCGTGACGCCGTGGACAAGTCGACGGGGGTCGACTCGACGTCGTTCACCCGAGGCCAGTACCGCATCGTGCAGTGGGAGGGCTGGCTGAATCTGCCGGGCCAGGACCGAGATCGCTACTGCAAAGTGATCGTCGACACGACGACCCGCGCGGTGCTGTCGCTAGGCATCCACGAGCGCGTGGACGCCTACGACAAGCGGAGGTTCGAGTTCGAGACCGAGCAGCTTCAGCGCTACCAGGCCGCCGTTGCAGAAATCATGGCGTTCGAAGAGGAGCTAGAGGCAACCAAGCTCGCCGCCATCGAAGCGGGGGCCGGCGGCGGCGCGCAGGACGCGACCGGGGCAATCCTCGCCGCCAGGAACCTGGACATGATGCCTCGCCCGCCCGAGCCGGTCATGCCGGACTGGATGGCGGGCAACCCGGAGGCCGAGCCCGCGCCGCCCCGCTCGGAACCGATCCGGATGTTCGTGCACGGGGTGAACATCGAGCCGCTTCAGGGCGTTATGGGCATCGGCACGGGCGCGATCCATGCCGCGCAGAACAAGGCGGCCAACATCGCGCTCAGCATGTTCATCGACCAGGGCATGCTCGGCAACATGAAGAACTTCCTCGCGAAGGCAGAGCTCCGCTTCCCCGAGAAGCTGAAGATGCAGCCGGGAAAGGTCCACAAGGTCACGGGCTCCACCAACCTCGCGCAGGACATCGTGCCTCTCGACTTCGGGCAAGCGAACCCGCAGCTTCTCCAGCTAATCGAGATGTTCGTGCGCTTCGGGCACTCGGTGAGCAACACGCCCGAGGTGCTGACGGGCGAGCCGGGCAAGAGCGGCGAGACCGCGCAGGGGATGGAGAACCGCGTCGAGCAGGCGACGAAGGTGCTCACGGTGCCGACTGGCAAGTACGCTGATTTTTGCTCGTTCGTCCTGGTCAACAACGCCGCGCTGAACGCCACGTTCCTGGAAGATGTCGAGTGGTTCAGCGTCAACAACCACGACCCGCAGATGGGCGACATGGGCCACCAGTTCTACAGTGTGGGTCGCGAGATGTACGATCGCCCGTACGACGTCGAGATCACGGCCGACCTGAAGTTCACGAGCACGTCGCAGCGCATCGCCGAGGCGGACGCGCTCGTTCAGATGCCGCAGGCCGTGCCGGAGCTGGCCGGTAACGGCGCGTTCAAGCATGCGGTCGTAAGCAAGAGCCTGGAGGCCCGCAACCGCCATGACCTGGTGGCCCTGCTCGGTGCGCCCCCGCCCCCGCCGCAGGTCTACGGAGCGCCCACGAGCCCGCCCGCGCCCCCACCGGGGCAGCCGCCACAGCCGCCACCGCAAGGCCAGGGAGGGCCGCAGCAATGAGCCAGATGGTCAACGCCGAGGTGTTCCGGGAGCACCTGCTGAAGATGCGCCGTGAAACACGCGAGATCGAGCATCAGCTGGTCATGACGCTCAAGGAGCCATCCGACCTGATGCGGCTGAGCAACGCCGCGCACCAGGCCGAGCTACTCTCTCGCCTCATTTCCGATCTGGATCAGCTGGAGAAGGACGAGGCGAAGTTCATCGAAACGTTTCTGAAGGAGGATTGAGAGCATGAGTTTGTCGAGAGGCGGCGATTATCGGGACAGCAAACCGATCTACAGCTTTCCGGAGCCAACGAAGACGACGGCCTGGAAAGAGGAAGAGCGCGCGGGTCACACCGTGCAGCTCGTGGATTACGAACTGGAGGCAGCGAAGCGCAGGACGGAGGAGATCAAAAAGCTGATGTCGCCGCCGGGCGAGCTCGGTCTTCCCCCGCTCTTGGAAGCGGCGCGCCTGAAATGGGGCATCCCCGACGCTGCGTTCGACTGCGAAGCGGTGTTCGACCGCATCCACATCTTCCCGATCGACTTCGAGGGGCAGAAGGAGACCTACGGCAACTCGCCGATCCATCGTCCCGACGTGATGAAGCAGCGGGACCTTCAGAACGGTCACCGAGGCATCCTGATCTCCATGGGGCTCACGGCGGCCGATCACTGCGTGAGCCACGGCATCGAGCTCGGGCACATCGTGCGCACGATCCGCAACGCGCCTCACGCGCAGGAGTTCGCGCGCATCCTCGGCAAGCCGATGCATTACCTGATCATGCGCGACGGCGACCTGACGGGCAGCGAGACGCTGAAGGAAGACCTGCGCGCGGGGCGCGCGAGCATCGTGGACGACGGCGGCGAGCACGCCTACTGCCACAACCTAGACGGCAAGAAGAAGAAGAGCGCGCTGATCCGCGACAACTGGTGAGGGAGCTATGAGCGAAAACTACGTAACCCAGGACCCGAGCCACGTCCCGTTCAGTGACGACGAGGCGGTTCGAGACGACGAGCTGATCACCGACGGCGCGGCGCTGGCTTCCCCCGAGGAGCAGAAGGCCCGCGCCGAGCGTCGCAAGGAGCGCGCGGCAGAGCGCGAGCGAGAGCGCAAGGAACTCGCCGAGAAGGTGAAGGCCTTCGAGGAGCGGGACGCCAAGCGCGACCGAGAGCTCGCGGAGCTACGCGGAGAGCTCCATGCGGTGCGTCAGCAGAGCGCCCCGAGCGGAAGCCGTGACCCGTACGCGCAGCGCCTCGACATGGTCTACCGGCGTCAGCAAGACGCCTACAAGGCGATGCAGGCCGAGGTGAAGGGCGGGGCGCTGGACGAGGAGCGGACGGCCTACTACGAGGGAATCGCTCGCGAGCTCGAGCAGGAGAAGGCCCAGATCGCGGCCGAGCGAGTGCTGGCTCGGCACGCACCGGCGCAGGAACAACGCGCGGCGCAACAGCGCTGGCGAGACAAGTACCCGGAAATCTACGGGAACCCTCGCGCGTACCAGTTCGCTTCGGCGAGCTACGAACGGCGCAAGGCGCTGCTCGAGCCTGGGCAGGAGCCAACGAACGAGATGGTCGACGAGGCCATGGAGGAAGCGCGCACCCAGTTCCGGCTTGGTGTGAAGCGTTCGGCGCCGTCGGCGAGCGACCGTCAGCGGCTCAGCGGCATGCCGTCGAGTGGTAGCGGCGGGGGGCCATCGGGCGCGGGCGTCACGATGACGCCGGAGCTCAGGAAGATGGCTCTGGCGTTGCACAGTGATTTACCCGAGGAAGAGGCGGTTAAACGCTGGGCAAACACGGCTGGTCGGGCCTTGAGAGAAAAAAAGGTCCTCTGAGCTTGACTTTTGTACCAAGGCGCCGGCAGATTAGGTGAGTCGGCGCCTTGCTCCCGCCCGAGCTTGGCCGTCTGTCTTCCCGGGCATGACGGCAGGCTTTTGTGCATCCTAGCAAACCGGTCAAGCGCAGCGACCCTGACCCGCGCCCTGTAGAGGGCGCCATGAACCGCGTAGCCGTGGCGGGCAAAGACCCCACGAAGCACTACGTCTGGGTGAGTGAGGTCAACGACCCCACGATGAACCCTGGCTCGTACCTGTCTCAGGGGTACCGGTTCACGCAGCACGACCCGGACGGGGCGAACCCGGTGCTGGGCTACAACCCGGAGCTCAAGCAGGGCGATCACCTCAAGAGCTTCGGCTGCGTGCTCATGGAGATCGATGCCGAGCTCAAGGCTGAGCAGGAAGCGCAGGGGCAGGCCTGGGCGGACAAGATCCAGGCGGCCATCAAGACCCGCGACGTCATGGACGAGACCGAGCCGATGAGCAAGATCGACCGGGCGCGAATGGGCGGGATCACGAGCCGCCGGTATGGCGGCGACAACCGCGAGGCGTGGGGCTTCTGAGGTAGACCATGGCGAACACTCATCAGTACGGATTCCGCTTCGTGCGGAGCTTTGACGGCGTCGAGACGCCGCAGACGATCACCAAGCCGATCGCTTCGGGCTACCCTCCGAACACGGGCGATGGCGGCGGTGGCGGGACGCCTTGCAACCTAAACATCGGCGACCCCGTTCAGCTCCTGAACGATGGGACCGTGCAGCTCGTGCAGCCGGGTAAGGAGAACGACGGCTCCGACATCGACGATCGAACCTTCGGGATCGTGGCCGGGTTCCCGCGAGTGATGATCGGCGGGGCGCCGCGCCCGAACGGCTACTACCCGAGCGGGACGACCTACACCGGGGACGACCAGCAGACGCTCTGCAAGATCATCCCGGTGCACGGAAACATCTTCGAGATCGACTGCGACGCGACGGGCCAGCCAACGACCAAGGCCGCTTGGCAGTCGCTGGTGGGAACGGCGAACTTCATCTACTCGGTGCTGACGAGCGGGATCGGGCAGCCGAAGGCCAACCCGCTGCTCGACATCAGCGAGTACGACGAGACCACGGAGCTCAACCAGCTTCGTGTGGTTGGGCTTTCGAAGCGGTTCGATGCCCAGGACCCGACGGCAGAGTTCGTGACGGTCGAAGTGGTCTTCAACCAGCAGCAGCTACTGCCGGGCGCGATCTCCAACAACACCCTGACGCTCCAGCCTGCCGCGGGCGGCCTGGAAGCCTGAGGCACACAAATGAGCGAAGTTTTCACGAGCACCGCGGCGCTGGCTCTCAAGGAGACGCTGGAGCGCATCGACACCGACGTCCACGGCTCCGAGGGCAGCAAGGCGGTCTTCCCGCGCTACCTCACCGTCCGGGCGATGTCGGACAACTACATCGAGGACTACGAGATCGCCGGCACGGGGCTCGCGGGCGAGAAGCCCGAGGGCGAGGACCTGCCGCTCGGCGGGATCGTCGAGGGCCCGCTCACGCGCTACAACTCGCGCACGTACGGCCAGCGCATCATCGTCTCGGAAGAGGCGATGGAGGACATGAAGTACGACAAGGTCATCATGGCGGGCAAGCGGAACAACCGCTCGCTGTGGAAGCTGGCCGACTTCGACGCCGTCCTGATCTTGGTCCGGGCCACGAACGCGTCGTTCGTCGGGGGCGACGGCAAGCCGCTAGCGAGCAAGACGCACGCTCTGCCCGGTGGCGGCACCTACTCCAACATGATGGAGACGGCCATGTCGCCGAGCAAGGCGGCGATGTACATCGCGCGCGCCCAGCTCCGGCAGCAGGTAGGCCACGATGGCCTGATCGACGGCTTCGACATCACCGACGTGGTCTTCCCGGTGCAGCAAGAGGGCGTGTGGGACGAGGTCCTGGACAGCGCGAAGGACCCGACCCCGGGCGCCTTTAACGCGGTCAACTCGATCCACAAGGAGAAGATCAACAAGGTTCCGGTCAAGTACTGGAACAACACGACGACCAACTGGCTGCTCAAGACGAACGCCGAGAACGGCCTGTCTTGGTTCTGGCGGCGCAAGCCGCGCAGCAACACGTGGGTCACCGAGAGCAAGACCATGATGAACTACGGCATCACGGCTCGGTGGGCGCGGGGCTGGACCAACCCTCGAGCGGTTCACTTCTCTGACGCTTGATCCGTTTACGCGGGGAATGAAGGCAGATGGAATGGCAGAAAATGCTCGAAGGAGTCCTTGGCAGCTCACCGGTGGCGGCGGTTCTGGGCTTCGTCGCGTGGAAGCTGTGGACGAAGACCGAGAAGAAGGACGAGGAGATCGCGAGGCTGAACGAGCAGCACTCGAAGACACTTATCGCGATCTCGAAACTCTCGGACGAACGCTGAGCATTGCCCCGCGCTCGGTGCGCGCCGCGCGGGCACGGTCCTTCCTGGATGAATTGAACGCCGCAGTGCGGCAAAGGGCAAAGTGATGTCGACTGTTCAGAATGCGTTTGGCGCGGCGCTCGGGGCGCCCATGTCGGCGATGGCCCTGAGCGCGATCAACCTGCCCTTTGGGCAGTTCATCAAGCCGGGCGGGCGCGTGGCGGCGTACGTACGGAGCACGGGCGCCCAGGACCTGGACGACCTGCACGTGCGGGACAACCTGGTCGCGACGATCGACGCGGGCCTGAAGCGCTGCCGCTCGGGCCACAACGACGTCGTGCTGGTTCTGCCGGGCCACACCGAGAGCGTCTCGGGCGCCGATGGCTGGCCGAGCCTGGTGGCTGGGTCTCAGATCGTGAGCTGCGGGCGCCCTGGGGCGTCGAACAACCCGACGGTCACGTTCGACACGGCGGAGACGGCTCAGCTGGCGATCGATGTCGCGGACGTGAGCATCGTAGGGATGACCTTCGACTTCACGGGGCGCGACGACATCACGAACCCGATCCTGGTGACGGCGCGCGGCTTCTCGTTCGTTGGCAACCACGTGGTCTACCAGAGCGCGACCGCCGAGGCGCAGCCGGTGGACGGCATCGTGCTCGGGGCCGGCGCTCACAACTGCGTCATCTCGGGCAACAAGTTCCTGTCGGACGACGCGGGCGAGGCGAACGCGGGCTCGGTCATTCTGATCGGGGCGAGCGCGGCGCTGGCGCTGAAGGACGTCGAGGTGTCGCACAACTACATCATCGGCGCGATCACCGAGGCGGCGACCGACGCGCTGATCATGGTGGCCACGACTGGATCGGCCATCTCGATCAAGGACAACGACCTTTACGTGCTGAGCGCGACCGGCGACTGCGCGGTGCGGGCGGCGAACGTGGCCGCGAGCGGGGTCATCGCCCGCAACAAGATCCGGCTGACCGAGGACGTCGCCGCGAACACGGTGGGCGTCATCGTGGGGGGTGGCGCGTGGTTGTTCTACGAGAACGGCGTGGCTGGCGCGAACGCGAGCGTGATCACGCCGGCACCGGGCGTGGACAACTGATGAGGACCATCCCGCGCAGCATCGACCGCAAAGGCGAGCATCTCAGCCGCTGTGATCTATGCGGCTGCATGTGGTTGAGGAGCTCCCTCATGCGCGGGCAAGACGGGCTGCTTCGTTGCCCCCAAGACAAAGACGGGCGCGACGAGGTGACGCTTGCCGCTCTGACGGCGTCCCGGGCTGCCGACCTCTCGCGGCGGTTCGGGGCGTCGACTGCGGCCGACGGGGCCTACCCCCACACCAACGCTGACGGCACGCCGGTCACGGATGGCGGCTACACGGGGCCGGTGAGCCGTCGCACTGCTGAAGACGTCTACCAGGACGGCGTTCCCACGGGGTTCTGATGGCTGTCAGCGCAGCGGTCAGCATCAACGAGCTGGTCCTGCTGGCGCTCAAGCGCGCGGGGCTGGTGCCGGTGCAGGCGCGCCTGAGCGGCGCCAACCTGGTCCCGTACCTCGAGCACGGTCGGCGGCTGCTCGACCTGATCGTCGATGGCCTGGCGACGAAGGGGTTCTTCGCGCGCAGCATGGCGTTCCACGACCTGACGATCGTGGCGGACACGAGTGAGTACGCGCTGCCGGAGACGGTGCTGGACGTGCACGAGGATGCGATGTTCATCCCCTCGTTCAACGCCGACACCGAGCACACGCAGGGCGAGACGCCGATCAAGCAGATCGATCTGTCGACCTGGCAGACCCTGCCGAACAAGGGCAGTGAGTCGTCGCGGCCGCAGCTGTACGCGGCGTTCCGAGACGAGGCGACGGTCACGGTGCGCTTCTGGCCCGTCCCGAGCGAGGCCGGCACGGTGCGGCTCAAGACGGCGCGGCTGTTGGACGGCAACGCAACCGGAACCGATTCCGTCGACCTTCAGCGCTACTGGAGCGACGCGCTGGTCTGGTGCCTCGCCTACTACTTCGCGGTGGACGGCTCGATGCCGGTCGAGAAGGTCTCGCTGCTGCTGAGCGTGAGCGAGACGAAGAAGGCCGAGTGCGTCTCGTACGCCTTCGAGCACACGAACCAGGTGGCGACGGTTCACTACCCCACGCAGTGGAGCCAAGGATGACCCTGGGAACGACCAGCAAGCGCCGTCTCGGCCAGTGCCACCCCAAGCTTCAGCGGCTGATCGAGGAGGTGGACCGGCGTCTGATGAAGCGCCAGGTGATGGATCTGACCGTCGTCTGCGGCCACCGCGGGCAGGCCGAGCAGGACGCGGCGAAGGCGGCGGGGCGGTCGACGAAGGCGTGGCCGGACTCGAAGCACAACCGGCTTCCCTCGCCGGCCGTGGACGTCGCCCCCTACCCCATCGACTGGCACGACCGAGCGCGCTTCGCGCGGCTCGCAGGGTTCATCGAGGCTGTGGCCGCGGACCTGGACATCGAGGTCCGGTGGGGCGGCGACTGGGACCAGGACGGCCGCACCGCGGACGAGCGCTTTATCGACATGCCTCACCTGGAGTTGACCGACCGGGAGCTCTCGCGTCCGTGAGGCTCGGGACGGATCGCTGCGGCAGCTGCCTTGCTGAGAAGGGTTTGACGACGTGCCCGAAGCCCAAACCGAGCAAATCCCCTTCGGGCCGCTACTCGAAACGAGCGGAGAGGAAATTGCTGGCTCTAGCCCCGAGGCCTACAACATCATCATCGACGCTCGAGGAGCCCTCCGAAAGCGCCCCGGCCTTGCCGCGTACACGGGTGTTGCCCCGAGTACCGCCGTCGATGCGAACGGGGTGCTCGGCCTGTGGCTCACGCAGCCTCGGGTAAAGCACACGAGCGGCACCAGCACGGTCAGTGGCGAGCACCCGGCGGTGCTGTACGCGGTCGGCGCGACCGTCAACGACGCGGGCGACGACCACAACCGGGGCAGGAACGTCTACCGCATCGAGAGCGGCTCGGCGACGATCGTGGGCACCGGAGCGACGGACGAGGATCGGCTCTCCACGCCGCCGGCCATCGCGACGACGCGCTTCCCGCGCCCGGTGTTCGCCGAGACGGAGGCGCTGTTGCTGATCGCGGGCGGGGCCGAGATCGGGCAGATCGACATCCGGCCCGAGACGTTCAGCTCGCCCAACTTCACGACGAACGCCGACTACCACGAGATGAGCTTTCTCGACGGCTGCCCGCCGCTGGCGAGCCACATCCTGTGTAACAGCTCGCGCATCCTGGCCAACGACACGCAGCTCGACCAGACGAAGATCCGCTACTCGGACTCGAGCCAGGGCATCGTGAGCATCGCCGGCCACCAGAGCTGGGACCCGAGCCCCGGAGCCGCCGGCTTCTTCACGGCCGAGGCTCGCAGCGATTCGCTCGTGGCCATCGCCGAGAACACCAACGACATCTTCGCGTTCGGGCGCACCAGCTTGCAGCTCTTCGCGCCCGATTCGAGCCTGACCTTCGCGCCCACGATCACGCGCGAGACGGGGTGCCTGGCCCCCTACAGCCCGGTGAAGTTCGATGACCGGTACGTCTGGGTCGACCACCTTTCCCGCATCGTGGCGAGCGATGGCCGGCAGTGGGAGGACGTCGGGGCTCCGATCCAGGGCTCGCTCGATGAGCTGACGACGCCCGAGGACGCCTACGGCTACCGGTTCAGCGAGAGCTTCGCCGATGTAGTGGTGTTCCGCTTCCAGGCGGACGATCGCACCTTCGCCTGGCAGCGCGGGGTGGGCTGGGCCGAGTGGGCCTCGACCGATTCCGCGGGCGACTTCGACCAGTTCCCGGTTCTGTCTCACCTGATGCGACACGACGGCGGTCTGAACGTCGTGGGGCTCGAAGACGGCACCATCCGGACCCTGAGCCTGCAAAACACGACCGACCTGGGAGAGGCCATCGTCGCGCGGGTCAGGACGGGGTTTCTCGATCGGGGCTCGGACAACCTGAAGTTTTGCTCCTCGGTGCGCCTGACGCTGAAACGCACGGCCGACATCTCGAACGGAGTGGTATGCTTCCTGGAGTTCCGAGACGATCTGGGCGACGAATGGACCTCTCTCCCGATCGATCTCGGGGTTGAGGACGCGAACATGACGCCGACGATCATGCTGAGGAGCCTGGGCACGTACCGCCGGCGGCAGTGGCGGTTTCGCTTCCCTGACTCCGCCGAGCTGGTGCTGGTGCGAGCGAGCGAAACGTTTGAGATCTTGGAGTCCTGAATGAGCCTTCTCGGAAACATTGCCAAAATCGGCCTAGCACCCGTCACGGGCGGCGCGTCGCTCCTCGCCGGCGAGGACACGTTGGCCCGCGTCCCGGTCGTTGGCGCCCTCACCGGCAGCAAGACGAAGGCCCAGAAGCGCCTGGTCGAAGAGCAGGAGCGGATGGCGGCGGACATGCGCAAGCGCTCTGCGATGAACGAGCGCGCGCGACTCAACGCCATGCAGCAGAAGCTTGGGGCAGTCGCCCCGCTCAACCAGGCCATGGCCCAGATGTACGGGCCCGACGCGGCGTTCTCTCCGGAGCAGTTCGCGCAGATGGGCGCGAGTCCCTTCGGCCCCTACAAAGGCGTTTGGGGCCAAGGCACGGATGAAGAGCGCCGCAACCAGGTGCTCGACAAGCAGGCGGAAGAGCGGCGCCAGGCAGCGCTTCGCGCGATGCCCGCGCCTGGCCCTGGGCCCGCCCCGCTCGAACGGCGTAGGCCGCAGGCGGCCCGGAGGTTCTGATGGCCAGCTACAACACGACCCCCATCTCGACCGCGCGGCGCGCCGTGCTCGGGGCTTCCCCCTCGGCCGCGTTCGCTCACGACGTGGAGTCGATGCCCAGCGTACCGGGCTCGGGCTACAACACGAGCCCCGTCTCCTCGACGCGGCGCAACGTGACGGGTGGCATGCCGGCGCCGAGCAGCGCCTTTGCCGTGGCGCCTGACCCGCCCCCTTCGACGTTCCAGGACCCGGGTAACAACATGGTGAACCCCGGGTACACCGAGCAGGCCTTCGGCGCGCTCCAGAACAGGCTGATGGAGGACCCGAGCGCGGGCCTGCTTCAGGACCAGTACGGCCAGACGCAGAGCGCTTCTGCGGGCGAGAACTTCATGAACCAGAACCTCGGGACGCTTCAGGGCCCGGGGCAGGGCGAGCAGTACTGGAACCAGGTCCAGGGTCAGTTCATGGACCCCTTCTCGGGTGAGCAGTTCGCGCGCGAGCAGGCGCAGGCGCTCTCTCCCTCGGGGGCCGCTGGCGCCTTCAACGCGCAGGCTCAGGGCCAATACGACCAATTCACGGGCTTCAGTGGCGCGGGCAACGCCCAGGGGCAGTATGGCCAGAGCTCGGCGAGCCTCGCGGGCGGCACTGCGGGCGAGCAAGGCATGGGACAGATCGCGGGGCAGTACGGGCAGATCGGGCAGTACCAGGGCGGCAACAACGCGCTCGGTCAGTACCAGCAGAACGCCGGCAGCGGGCCCATGGCGGGCCAGACCTTCTACGACCAGGTGGGGGGCAGCTACAACGACGTGGGCAGGTACACCGACCAGAACCGCGCAGGCGGCCAGTACGAACAGACCCAGGGTGCATTCGGCGATCTGCCGGTCGCGGAGTTCGATCCCTTCTACGACCGGGCGCGCCAGCTCGCGACGCAGGACTACAATCGGCAGAGCGCGGCGCGGGGCGTGTACGGGTCGAGCGAGGCGCTGAGCGGCGTCGGCAACGTGATCACGGACATCGAGGCGCAGCGCGCCAACCGCTCCTTCGACGCGGAGATGGCTCGGGCGCAGGAGCAGCGGGCGCGGCAGCAGCTGCTCGGCGAGCAGGCGCGCATGGGCGATCTGTCGTCGCTCGGCGCGTTCAGCGCGAACATGAGCGGGCTCCAGACCTTCGGCGACCTGGCCCGGACCGCGGGCGATCAGTCGCTGGCGCAACAGGACATGCTCGGGCGCCAGGCGCGGGACGCGGACCGCACGGGGCTCGAAGCGTTCGGCCAGAACCTCGAAGGCGCCCGGACCTTCGCGGACATCAACGAGGGCATGGGCCGCCTCGAGCTCGACCGCAACCGAGTGCTCGGGGACATGGCCAACGCGGCCGACAGCCAGGCGCTCGGCGCCCAGGAGGCGAACATCCGAGGCCTCTCGACGCTGGGCGACATCGCAGGCCAGGCCGACAGGTCCGAGATCGACCGGTTCCGCTCCAGCACGGATGCGGCGCTCGCCGCCGACCGGCTCGGGCTCGACCGCATGGCGACGGGAGCCGACATCGCGTTCCGGGGCGACGACTCGCGGCGGGCGGACTTCGACTCGGAGAGCCGCGCGGCGAACCAGGCCGCCCAGCTCGGGCTCGACCGCACGCGGCTCGGTGCAGACATCGCGCAGACGCTCAGCCAGAACGACCTGGCTCGAATCAACAGCACGATGAACGCGGCAGGCTCGGCCGAGAGCGACCGTCAGGACCGGCAGCGCGCGCGCATGGATGACCAGTTCCGCATGACCGACACCATCATGCGCTCCATCGGGGCCGACATGGAGAGCGTCATCGCGGGCGGCACCCAGGACTTCGAGCGGCAGTGGCAGGCGACGATCCTGCCCCGTATGCAAGAGGCCGGGATGGACCAGAAGCAGATCGATCAGACCTACGAAGCGCTGCGCATGGGCGCTGAAGCGTATGCGGCGGGTGCCTGATGGCTATCGACTTTTCCAGCATGCTGCTCGACTCCAGCCCAGCCGTCAGGCTCGGCGGGATCAACTGGGGCGCGGGCTCCGCGGAGCGCGAGCGGCTGAAGCTCGAACGGGAGAAGTTCGAGGAGCAGAAGCGCAGGCGCGCTGAGGATGCGCAGCTCGCGCGGCTGCAAGAGGACGGGCTCGCGAAGCGTGCGGCAGCCAAGGCCGAGGCTGAGCGCTTGGCGGCGCTCCAAGCTGACCGCATGGAGGTTCAGAAGACCTTTCTCGACCGAGCGAGCTCCGGCGACATCGAAGGCGCCCAAGGGCTCATCCCGATGATGAGCGCGCTCGGGATGGGCGTCGAGCTCGAGGGCGAAGAGGACGGGCTGCCGCGGTACCGGATCGACATGGACGCGGAGGCAGCGGCCGAGGAGCAGCGCGCGCAGTCGGCGCAGCAAGCGACCTTCGGCGCGGGGGAGACGGCCGAGCAGAGCCTCTCGCGCATGGGCGGCGCTCACGGTATCGGCTACGACGACTCGGCGATCGGATCGATGGACGCCCCGGCGGGCATCGCCAGCACGGACCAGGTCGATGACCAGGGGTTCACGGTGGCCGAGCGCGTGGCGAGCACCTACGGGGAGCCGGGGGAGAAGTCCGCGATGGCTCAGCCCGCGGCGCCCGACGCGATGGGCTCGGTGCCGAGCAACGTGCTGGACATGGGCGCGCTCCAGATGCAGACGCTCCAGCGGCTCGACCCGGCGCTCGGCGCGCTTTCGAGCGCGTACGCCGAACCCTATCGACAGAGCTCGGATGCGACGGCGTCGGCGGTGCGCGGGCTCGGGCTTCCGGCGACCAAGGCGCTCGAAGAGTTCCGGTCGATGCGCGGGTTGGCGGACCCGACGATCTCTGAGTCGCTGGACCGCGGAGACGCCCGGATGGAAGCGCTGGAGGCGCGCGCGAAGGAGCGCTACGCCCAAGGCCGAGCTCAGGACAAGGAAGCCTACGACCGCTACAAGACCGGGTTCACCACGATCGGTGAGCACATGGCGAACCAGTACGAAGTCAGGGCGCGCCTGAGGTCATCGGGCATCAACGAACGCGCGCTGGAGACGCTGACCAACGACGATCCGGCGGACGACCTTCAGGCGCTCTCGACGATCTCTCGCGGCTTCGGTGAGCGCGGGGCGACTTCCGAGAATGACGCCACGCGCGCGCTCGGGATCAAAGCAGGCGGATGGGCCGCGCAATTCAAGACCTGGGCCAGTCAGGGGCTCGGGTTTGGGCTCGCGGAGGAGCACCGGAAGGCCCTCGTCGAAGTGCTCACGAAGGCGCAGGCCGAGAACGATCAGGCCCTCGAGACCTTCAGCTCACGCTTGGTCGATTTCCAGAACGATCCGGAGGCAGATGCGGACACCAAGCGCGGCGTGCGCGACTTGTGGCGCATCCTGACCCCGGACCGCATTCGCCAGAAGACCGAAGCGGAGCGCCCGGCGCCCGAAGAGAGATCGGGCAGCGGGCAGCGCGGCGCGCGAAGGACCCCCACCGACCCCGACCAGATGAGCGAGCTGGAATGGTGGGTGGACGCCGAGGCTGGGATCAACGGGCTCGACGTGGACGCAATCCTGGACGTGATCCGCTTGGAGAGCGGCGGCAACCCGAAGGCTCGCAACCCGAGCGGCGCGACGGGCCTGATCCAATTCATGCCCGAGACGGCTAGGAGCCTCGGGACGACGACCGAAGAGATCTCCGAGATGCCGGTCGAGGACCAGGTGCGCCTGGCCGTCCAATACTTCGAGCGCAGCGGCATCACCGCCGACAGCACGCCCGGGGACTACGCGGTTGCGGTCGCGGCCCCGGCGTTCGTGGGCAAGCCCGATTCCGCGGTCGTCTACCAGCAGGGCTCGAAGGCCTGGGAGCAGAACAAGCCCTGGCGCCCCAAGGGCGGCGGCGACATCACGGTGGGATCCATCAAGGCGGCCTACCAGCGAAAAGGCGTCGGTTCGTCCCCGACCAAGCGGCAGGAGCCCGCGGGCCCTCCCCTTCCCCCGCCTGAGCAGATGACCCCTGAGCAGCGCCGCGCCCGGATCGCGGAGCTGAGAAAGCAGCTCGGTCGATGAGCCCCGAGGAAGAGCTGGAAGCGCTCGAGGAGCTGGAAGCGCTCGAGGCGTTGGAGAATGGGGGCGCGCCGGCTGCCCCGGGCATCAGCCAAGAGGCGGAGCAGCTAGCGGCCGCCGTCGACCCTAGCATGCCCCTGCTGCCCCAGGTGCTCTCCCTGGAGTCGCCCACTACCCACCCCGGCGGCGAGGATGGCGCCGAATCGGAATGGCGCGCGGGCGGCGGCGGGCGCGGCGTGTACGTCTATGAGCCCCCGGTCGAGAAGGCCAAGGAGGAGCTGTCGAGCAACCCTCAGCTGCTCCAGACGCTGTTCCCCGGGGAGGAGATCAGGCCGGAATGGATCGGCATGATGGACGAAAACTCGGACATCTACCGCGCTTATTCTGACTACAAATGGTCACAGACGGCGCGGGCCGCGGCCGAGTCGGGGAAGACCGCCTACCGCTACTCGCGCATGCCCTGGCTCGGCGAGGGCAGCTTCAGCGACCAGCTGTCTCAGGTGCTCAGCAAGTCGATCGGTGCCGCGGTGCCGGCGATGGGCGCCGTCTCCGAGTTCGTGATGGGCGTCGATGACGTCGCCAACTTCGGGCTCGGGGAGCTCGCGGGTCAGGCCGTGGACGACGCGGAGCCGCTGAGTGCTCCCGAGGGCGGCGGCAAGTTCGACTTCGTGTACTC
>CAMLJW010000039.1 GCA_946480485.1 uncultured Streptomyces sp.
GGTAGGGCTCCTCGGCGTTGAGGCGCTTGTAGCGGGGGCTGATCTCGGGGAGGTCGTCGAGGTCGGCCTGGAGGGAGTCGAGGAGTTCCTGGGTGGCGCCGGTGTAGCGGATGGAGTTCGACAGGAAGCCGCGCAGCTCGTCGATCATCTCCAGGGCGTCGTTGATGCCGTGCTCGTGCTGGAGGATGAGGACGTCCCAGGTCACCTGGGGGGTGACGTTGGGGTTGCCGTCGCGGTCGCCGCCGATCCAGGTGCCGAAGGTGAGGGGGCGGGTGGCGTCGGGCAGCTTGTGGCCGACGCGTTCCAGTTCCGCGGTGAGGTCCTCGAGGACGTCGCCGACGGCGCCGGCGTGCAGTTCGTCGAGGTAGTAGATGGCGTTGCGGGCCTCGTCGGCGGGTTCGGGGCGTACGACGCGCAGCTCGTCGGTCTGCCAGACAAGGTCGATGTTCTCGGCCAGCCGGGTGTCGTAGCGGCGCCGGTCGGCCTCGATGACGGGTGTCTCGAGGAGTGCGGCGATGCGGCGGAGCTTGTTGAGGACGGAGCGGCGGGCGGCTTCCGTGGGGTGGGCGGTGAAGACGGGGCGGACGTTGAGGTGCCGTACGGTCGTGCGCAGGTGTACGGGGTCGGCGTCCTTGAGCCGGTCTGCCGTGCGGGCGAGGAGTCCGCCCTCGGCGGCGCGCTTGGCGCGCAGCTCGCGGCCGCGGTGCACCTGTTCGGTGACGTTCGCCAGGTGGAAGTACGTGGAGAAGGCACGGACCAGCTTGGCCGCGGTCTCCAGTTCCGTACCGCGCAGTAGTTCGGCAGCGGCCTCGCCGTCCTCGCGGGTGAGGCGGCGGACTCGCTCGACCAGTTCGAGGAGCTCGGCACCCTCCTGCCGTACGAGGGTCTCGCCCAGCAGATCGCCCAGGCGGCGGATGTCGGCGCGCAGCTCAGTGCTGGTGGTGGTCTGGTCGTCGGCACTGCTCACAGGTGCGGCTCCTTGCAGTGTTGAAGCTCGTCTGATGGGGAACCCGTCGACTTGGGGCGGCTGTCAGGGCTGGGGCGTCCGGGAAGAAAGAGAAGAAACAAGTGCGGACCGCGCTGTCCGACCGTCTCCAAGGATAGGTCTCGATGGGGACGCGCAGACTTTCGGGCTCTTGCCGCCGGGCCGCGCGCTGTCATACTTACGATGCCGTAGGTTACGGAACCGTAGGCACGGTAACCAGCAACCCTCTCCACTTCGATCCCACAGGGGACGCCCATGACCACGAGTTCCGATGTGATCGATGACGCCCCGAAGGCGAACAACGACACCGCATTTTCCTCCGCCACGCTGGGCGGCGAGGAGAAGCGCTCGATCGAGCAGATCACGCTCCTCCTCTTCATCACCGTCCCGTTCCTGGCCCTTCTCGCGGCGGTTCCGCTGGCCTGGGGCTGGGGTGTGAGCTGGCTGGACCTGGGTCTGCTGGTCTTCTTCTACTACCTCGGCTGCCATGGCATCACGATCGGTTTCCACCGTTACTTCACGCACGGCTCCTTCAAGGCCAGGCGTCCGCTGCGGATCGCGCTGGCGATCGCTGGCTCGATGGCGGTCGAAGGCCCGCTGGTGCGCTGGGTCGCCGACCATCGCAAGCACCACAAGTTCTCCGACGCCGAGGGCGACCCGCATTCGCCGTGGCGCTTCGGGGAGACGGTTCCGGCGCTGATGAAGGGCCTGTGGTGGGCACACATCGCCTGGATGTTCGACGAGGAGCAGACGCCGCAGGACAAATACGCGCCGGATCTGATCAGGGACGGGGCGATCCGGGCGATCTCCCGTCAGTTCGTTCTGTGGACGATGCTGTCGCTGGCATTGCCGCCGCTGATCGGCGGTCTGGTGACGATGTCCTGGTGGGGGGCCTTTACGGGCTTCTTCTGGGGGTCGCTGGTCAGGGTTGCGTTGTTGCATCACGTCACCTGGTCCATCAACTCGATCTGTCACGCGGTGGGCAAGCAGCCCTTCAAGTCGCGTGACCGTTCGGGCAACGTGTGGTGGCTGGCCGTGCTCTCCTGCGGCGAGTCCTGGCACAACCTGCACCACGCCGATCCGACGTCCGCCCGTCACGGTGTGGAGCGCGGTCAGCTGGACTCCTCGGCGCGGATCATCCGCTGGTTCGAGCGGCTCGGCTGGGCGTACGACGTCCGCTGGTCGTCACGCTCCCGTATCGATTCCCGCCGGAACCCGGATGGAAAGGGCGCCCGACGCAAGAAGGTGACCGTTGACGCGGCATGATTGACGGCGTGGCGACCGACTCCAGCACCCCCAGCACTGAGAAGCCGCGGCGTGCGCGCCGGACCCGGATGACGGGGGCGGAGCGACGCCAGCAGTTGCTGGAGATCGGCCGCACGCTGTTCGCCACCAAGGGGTTCGAGGGCACGTCGGTGGAGGAGATCGCGGCGAAGGCGGGGGTCTCCAAGCCGGTGGTGTACGAGCACTTCGGCGGCAAGGAGGGTTTGTACGCGGTGGTGGTGGACCGTGAGATGCGGCGGCTACTGGACATGGTGACCAGCTCGCTGACAGCCGGCCACCCCCGCGAGCTGTGCGAGCAGGCGGCGTTCGCCCTGCTCGACTACATCGAGGAGTACACGGACGGGTTCCGCATTCTGGTCCGCGACTCTCCCATCCCCCAGTCGACGGGCTCCTTCGCCTCGCTGATCTCGGACATCGCCACGCAGGTCGAGGACATCCTGGGCCGCGAGTTCAAGAGCCGCGGCTTCGATCCGAAGCTCGCACCGCTGTACGCCCAGGCCCTGGTCGGCATGGTCGCCCTGACCGGCCAGTGGTGGCTCGACGTACGCCGTCCCAAGAAGGCCGAGGTAGCGGCCCACCTGGTGAACCTGGCCTGGCACGGCCTGGACGGCCTGGAGGCCAAACCCCGCCTGATAGGCCACCGCAAGAACTGAACCGTGACGCACCCACGCGTAAAGGATCCGCCGGGCAGCCCACAGCCGGGAGAGCCTCGCCCTCACCGACCACGGCCACGTGGCGACGGGCATGGGCGGGCCTGCCCGCAGAAGAAGTCGCTGCCACCCGCGGGAAGCCACCGGCTGAGGTGATCTCCATCATCACACCGAGTGCCTTGACGCCAAGAGACTTCACATCGACACAACCACTACACTGATCGCCATGGAGGACGAGGTCGATCGGCTGGTCGCAGCGTGGCGCCGGGAGCGCCCGGACCTCGACGTGGAGCCGCTGGAAGTACTCAGCCGGGTGAGCAGACTGGCCCGGCACCTGGACCGCGCGCGCCGTCTGGCGTTCTCCGAGCACAACCTGGAGCCCTGGGAGTTCGACGTCCTGACGGCGCTGCGGCGTGCCGGGACTCCGTACCAGCTCTCCCCCGGCCAGCTGCTCACCCAGACCCTCGTCACCTCGGGCACGATGACGAACCGCATCGACCGGCTCGCGAAGAAGGGCCTGGTGGAGCGCCTCCCCGACCCCAGCGACCGCCGGGGCGTACTGGTACGGCTGACGGCGGAGGGACGCGACCGCGCGGACCAGGCCCTCGCCGAGCTCCTCGAGCAGGAGCGGGCGATTCTGGCAGAGCTCAGCAGCGCCCAACGCAGCGAACTGGCCGGGCTGCTACGCCAGTTGACCGCCCCGTTCGACAACATCCCCGGCTAGGGCCACAGGCTGCGGTGGTCGTCGGCGGCCAGGACACGGATGCGAACCACTGATACGCAGGACGACCAGCGCAGGTACGGCGCCCGGAGTGTTCGTTCCCAAGCCCCACGGGCCCGGGATGGACTGCCGCAGCCGCACGGCCGCCGCCGCGCTGGAACCGCTGCCCCCACACCACCGGGCGTCGTACCCGACTTTTCTCGCCCCCTGATCAACACCGGCCCCCACCGGTGTTGATCACCAGGGTAAGGCTGGGCGGCAGGAGCGGAAGGTCATTTCGCAGAACTGGTTGGCCAGCGCGTTTATGGTGAGCCGCATGGTTCGTATGGAGACAGAAGTCGACAAGCAATTTAGCCGGTTGCTTCGTTCCCGGCTCCGGGAGGCCGACACGGGGGCCTCTTCCGTGCTTCGTTCCCTGCGGGGGACCCCTGGTGAACGCGAGGTTCCCCTCCAGGTGCGGGCGTTGGACGAGCGAGATGATCTGGTGGGCGGGCTCGTCGGCCACACCTGGACGACCTGGCTCCACGTGACCTACCTCTGGGTCGACGAACGCCACCGCGGGGCCGGGGTCGGGGGTCGGCTGCTGTCCGAGGCGGAGCGGATGGCCTCGACCGGGCGCGGCTGCCGGAACGCCCGCGTCGAGACGTGGGACTTTCAGGCGCCCGAGTTCTACAAGAGACAGGGGTACGAGGTGGTGTGCGTGATCCCCGACTATCCGCCGGGGGTTACGGAGTACACGCTGACGAAGCGGCTGGGATGACCAGGGTTTTCACCCCGACCGCCCCGACCGGTCCTATCCTGAACCTGAGGGCTCCCCCAGACCCCCGTATCGGCCTTGCGGCCTGCCCGGGGCGCCCGGGCCAAGGGCGAAATCCCGAGCTCAGCCCACTCGCCGCGCCCCCCTCGAGGGCACCGCCGCGAACACCCGGGGGACTGTGAACCCCGCCCCCGCGAACGCCTCCTCCACCGCCTTGGTCACCGCGTCCGCGTCAACGGCCTCCACCAGCACGATCGCCGAGCCGCCGAAGCCGCCACCGGTCATGCGGGCGCCCAGGGCACCGGCCGAGTTCGCGCTGGACACCACCAGGTCCAACTCCGGACAGGAGATGCGGAGGTCGTCCCGCAGCGAGGCATGGCCTTCGGTCAGGACGGGGCCGATCCCTCGTACGTCGCCCGTGTCCAGCAGCGCGATGACCTGCTCCACGCGGTGGTCGTCGGAGACGACGTGGCGTACGTAGCGGCGTACACGCTCGTCGGCCAGCCGGGACAGTGCCACATCGAGATCCTCGTACGCCACGTCCCGCAGGTGCGTGACGCCCAGCAGGCGCGCGCCCTCCTCGCAGCCCGCACGGCGTTCCGCGTACGCCCCGTCGGCCAGCGCGTGTTTCACGCGGGTGTCGACGACCAGGAGCTGGAGGCCGTGGGCGGCCAGGTCGAAGGGGACCTGGCGCAGGGACAGGTCACGGCAGTCCAGGTGCAGCGCGTGCCCCTCGATGCAGCACGCGGAGGCCGTCTGGTCCATGACGCCGCAGGGGACACCCACGAAGTCGTTCTCGGCATGCTGCGACAGCTCGGCCAGCTCGGGCCGGGTGAGGCCGAGGTCGAACAGGTCGTTGAGGGCCAGCGCCGTCACGACCTCCAGCGCGGCCGAGGATGACAGACCCGCGCCCGTAGGCACGGTCGAGGCGAGATGGATGTCCGCGCCGGTGACCGCGTGTCCGGCCTCGCGCAGGACCCACACGACACCCGCCGGGTACGCCGCCCAGCTGGTGTTGGTCAGCGGCTCCAGCTCGTCCACGTGCAGCTCGACGACCGGTCCCTCGATGTCCGCCGAGTGCAGCCGCAGTACGCCGTCAAAGCGCCGGGACACCGCCGCCACCGCGGTGTGCGGCAGTGCGAGCGGCATCACGAACCCCTCGTTGAAGTCCGTGTACTCGCCGATCAGGTTGACCCGGCCCGGGGCCGCCCAGACGCCCTCGGGGGCCGTCCCGTACAGCTCCTCGAAGCCTTCTCGTACGCCCACCTAGCGCTCCTTCGACACGTTCTGCGCGAACTCCCACGCGTCCGCCACGATGCCCGCGAGGTCCGCGCGGGACGGTTTCCAGCCGAGGCGTTCACGGGCCGACCGGGCCGAGGCCACCAGGACCGCCGGGTCGCCGCCGCGGCGAGGGGCGACGACCTCGGGGATCGGGTGCCCGGTGACCTGGCGGACGGTCTCGATGACCTCTCGGACGGAGAAGCCGTTGCCGTTGCCGAGGTTGCAGATCAGGTGGTCGCCCGGCGAGGCCGCCTCGACCGCCAGCAGGTGGGCCTCCGCCAGGTCCGCCACATGGATGTAGTCGCGGACGCAGGTGCCGTCCGGCGTCGGATAGTCGTCGCCGTAGATCGAGATCGTGTCACGGCGGCCCTGGGCGACCTGGAGCACCAACGGGATGAGGTGCGACTCGGGGTCGTGCCGCTCACCGCAGGTGCCGTACGCGCCCGCCACATTGAAGTAACGCAGCGACACCGCGCCCAGCCCGTGCGCTGCCGCCTCGCCGGTGATCATGTGGTCGACGGCGAGCTTCGAGGCGCCGTACGGATTCGTCGGCGACGTCGGCGCGGACTCGACGATCGGGGTCTGCTCCGGCTCGCCGTACGTGGCGGCCGTGGAGGAGAAGACCAGCTTGCGGATGCCCGCCGCGCGCATGGCCGCCAGCAGCGCCATCGTGCCGCCGACATTGTTGTCCCAGTACTTCTCGGGCTTCACGACGGACTCGCCGACCTGCGAGAACGCGGCGAAGTGCAGTACGGCGTCGAAGGAGGAGTCCAGCCACTCGGCGGCGTCGCGGATATCGCCCTCGATGAAAGAAGCCCCGGCGGGCACACCCGCGCGGAAGCCGGTCGACAGGTTGTCGAGGACGACGACCTCGTGGCCCGCCTCCAGCAGATGCTGTGCGACCACGCTGCCGACATACCCCGCACCGCCGGTGACCAGGTACTTCCCGCTCATGAACTCGCTACCTCTCGCAGTCGCTGGGCCGCGGTCTCCGGCGGCACGTCGTTGATGAACACGCTCATGCCGGATTCGGAACCCGCGAGAAACTTCAGCTTGCCGGAAGTGCGGCGAATGGTGAAAAGCTCGAGGTGGAGCGCGAAGTCGTCACGGCCGACGCCCTCGAACTCCTCCAGCGTGCCGAACGGCGCCTGGTGCCAGGCGGCGATGTACGGCGTCGGGGGCTCACCCTCGCGCCCGTCGAAGATCCGGTCGAAGCGCCTCAAGAGTTCCAGATAGACCTGGGGGAATTCTGTGCGCGCCGCGTCGTCGAGCGCGAGCAGGTCGGGCACCCGCCGCTTGGGGTAGAGGTGCACCTCGTACGGCCAGTGCGCCGCGTACGGCACGAAGGCGACCCAGTGCTCGGCGTCCAGCACGATCCGGTCGCCGTCGGACAGCTCGCGGGCGACCACGTCGTCGAAAAGGTTCTCCCCGCCCGTCGCCTCCTTGTGCGCCGCGAGTGAGCGCAGCATCAGGGCAGTACGGGGCGTGGTGAAGGGGTAGGCGTAGATCTGGCCGTGCGGATGCCCGAGCGTCACGCCTATCTCGGCGCCGCGGTTCTCGAAGCAGAAGATCTGCTCGACGGAGGGGAGATGGGACAGTTCGGCGGTGCGGTCGGTCCACGCCTCCAGGACCAGGCCCGCCTGCTCCTCGGTCAGATCCGCGAAGGACGCGTCGTGGTCGGAGGTGAAGCAGACGACCTCGCAGCGGCCCGAGTCGCCGGCCAGCGAGGGAAAGCGGTTCTCGAAGACGGCGACGTCGTACGAGGAGTCCGGTATCTCGCTGAGCCGGTCACCGGACGACGGGCACAGGGGGCACTCGTTCACCGGCGGGTGGTAGGTGCGGCCCTGGCGGTGCGAGGCGATCGCGACCGAGTCACCGAGCAGCGGGTCGCGGCGGACCTCCGACGTGGTGACGGTCGGGTCGAGCGGTCGGCGGTCGACCGCGTCGCGGACCGCGTCGTCTCGCGCGTCGTAGTAGACCAGCTCACGACCGTCGGCCATCCGGGTCGAGGTCTTCTTCACGGGAACCGTGCCTTCCTTCTGCGCCGCCCAGCACTGCCATACACAGCCATCAAACAGAACCGAACACAACAAACCACAAGACCGCCCGTCCGTCAACGTCATAATCAAACAAAGACCACCAACAACAGTGCTCGGCTCATGTAAGTACGGGGCTGACCTTCGCTGGGCGGGACTCCAGCCCCGTGCGGCTACTTTGGGGAGAAGACGTCCGACACGTCAGGTGCGTGGACGGCCCTTTGCCCCCAGACGTCGAACTGGTCCAGACTCGCGCAGGCCTCTACTCGCGAACGCGGCGCCGAGTTCGCACCACACGTACTTGCCGGTGTCTCCTCTGCTGGAGAGCAGATACCAGCCCCAGTCGTCGGAGCAGGCGCGGACAAGTTCCAGGCCACGGCCCCGCTCCGCCTCGGCGGACTGGCTCAGCGGCGGCACGGGCGGAGTCGGGTCGGCGTCCCAGGCGCCGATGCGCAGAACGCCGCCCGTCCAGCGCAGACGCAGGGCGGCGGGGCCCTTGGTGTGACGTACGGCGTTGCCGATCAGCTCGGTGGCCAGCAACTCGGCGACCTCGGCAAGGTGGAGCAGGCTGTGGGCAGTGAGGATCAGGCGCAGGGTGCGGCGACTGACTGTGACGGCGCGCGGGGCGTGCGGGATGTACAAGGTGTACTCCCAGGGTTCGGTGGCCTCTTCGGCGACTGTTTGTGGCATGCGTGACCTCCGGCTGATGGAAGGGGAGTTGGTGACGCGCGGCGGTCGGCGGGCGGTGGCCGTGCCACAGCCGTCACGGCATGACGGAGTGGTGCGCTTCCGGAGTCCCGGTCTCGCAGCGTTTGCGACGCGTCACTGACGGTATTTCCTAACATTAGGAATTCGCAACCCGTAGTCGTATCCTGACCCTCGAACGGGGTACGTGCACGGGGTAGTTGAGACGAGGAGGCCCTCATGCCGCCGAGGAGGCATCTCACGGCCCGCAGAGTGCGGCTCGGGTCTGAGCTGCGCAAGCTGCGGGAGGCGACAGGCATGAAGGCCCGGGAGGCCGCTGCGCTGCTCGGCGCCGATCCGGTCCAGATAAGCCAGATCGAGTCCGGAGTCGCAGGCGTGAGCGCCGAACGCGTACGCCGCCTCGCCGCCCACTACGCCTGCACGGACGAGGCACTGATCGAAGCTCTGACCACCATGGCGACCGACCGCTCTCGGGGCTGGTGGGAGGAGTACCGGGGAGTGCTTCCACCGGTGTTCCTGGATGTCGCCGAGTTGGAGCACCACGCGACGTTCCTTCGCGAGGTGGTGATCACGCACGTGCCAGGACTTCTGCAGACTGCGGACTATGCCCGGTCGATCTACTCGTACATGGTTCCCGGGCTACCGGCGAGCGAGCTGGACCCGCGGGTGGAGCACCGGATGAGACGACGAGCCGTCATCGAAGGCGACGACCCAACCCCTTACGAGACGATCATCCATGAGTTCGCCCTGCGTATTCGCGTTTCCGATCGCCAAGTCGCTCGCGCCCAACTCCGGGAAATCCTGGACCAGATCGGCCGCGATCACGCCACTGTGCGCATCATCCCCACCGACCAGGACGGCTTCGCCGGTGCCGGAGCCTCGATGATGTACACCGGCGGTCCGATGCCCCAACTCGACACCGGGCTACGGGATGCCCCCACTGGCACCGCCTTCATTGATGCCGAGCCACAGCTTCAACGGCTTCGAACGCTGTTCCGTAAGGTACAGAAGGCGTCGCTGGACCCCCTGGCGTCGCGGGACTTCATCCACCGTTTGTCGAAGGAACTGTGAGGCGCCTCAATGACCCAGGCCGTGCACTGGCAGAAGTCCGGCTTCTCCGACGGCGGCGACGGCAACACCTGCGTCGAACTGGCCACCACCGACGGCCGCATACGCCTCCGCGAGAGCGATGACCCCGCCACCGAACTCGCCACTGAGCCGACCCCCCTCCGCCACCTCCTTCGCGCCGTCAAGGACTGGCAGGTCTGAGCCAGAAGCAGCCGCGAAAACCCCTGCTCGTGGCTCCCACGTCGCCCGGATCCGCCCACCACCCCGTTACCCGGGCCCTACTCGTCCGTCTCCGGAGGAGAAGCGTGCGGCATCGGGTCCGCGCGGTCCGGCAATCCCGTGCGCGCCGCCAGCGCCGCCGCTTCCCACCGCGAGCCGACCCCCAGCTTCATCACCACGCGCTGTATGTGAGTGCGGGCCGTACTCGGCACGATTCCCATGCCGGCCGCAATCAGGCGCGTGTCCTCGCCGTCCGCGACCCGGACCTCGACCTCACGCCGCGTGAGCGTCCGCAACAGCCTCTGCCCCTCGTCGAAGATGCCCGGTTCGGCGGGCGTGGCCGTGCCGATCAGGCACACCTCCGGCGCCCTGGTGATCACCAGCTCCGCCGCCCTTGCCGCAGGCGCCGCCGCGGCCAGCACACGGTGCCCGCGCAGCTTCAACGCCGAGGCCAACGCTTCGGCGAGCAGACGGTGGTCGTCGACCACAATGAGCCGCACTCCCATCGATCCCAAGCCCCCAGTCCCCCACGGATCCCCACTGGTTAACCCTATGGACAAGAGCCCCAGCTCTCCATCCCCGGAAGCTACACGCTTGTTCGACGTTGCGCTTCCCCTACTAGACAGAAGTGCCCTGGAATGTCGAAATTTCTCCCATTGGGGACGTCGGCGCGCACAGGGGACAACCATTCCCTGATCAACGTGAGGCGTGCTCTCAGGGCGCCCATCGATCATGGGCCTCCATCGAGCACGGATGGGCTACTTGCCATTTTACGCAACGAACACGCCTGAAACAGGTCAATATTTGACAAGCACACGCCATCTAGAGAGCATTTCTTACTGTCTGTTGTTCATTTGGACGCACGGAACGCAAGGAGACTCATGCGCAGCAGCGCAATACGAAGCCTGACCACGCTGGCTCTGGGGATTGGGCTGACCCTCTCAGGCACCGTGGCCACAGCTTCAGCGGCATCCGCCGCATCCGTCACCTGTCGCTACGGCACCGCGAACCTCTACGCCGTCGACACGGCGATCGTGAGGAATGGTTACTACGGAGACGCAAAGTTCCTGTACTGGTTGCCTAAGGGCACGAGGGCCGCATACAGCGAGTGGTGCAAGAACAAGTACGGAAAAGTCTGGTACCACCTCAAGAAGACCACGAGCCGCAATGATGGTTGGGTCTACGAGGGAAACGTCAGGCGTATCTGAGCCTGTTCTTCCCTGACGTCATTGCCGACGCCCCTGTCGCCACCACGAAAGCATGCGGCAGGGGCTTCGTCAGTGCTATTGGGCACCGAAGGCGATCGCCAGGTACTCCTTGCGGTCTGTGCTGGACGTCTTCTCGCGGGCGTAGACCTGAGACATGTACAGGTGACCGTTGCGGTAGAGGATTTCGGCGTACTCCGGGGACATGCTGGTCTCAGCGGCGCGGACCTCCTCGCTCGCCGGGTTCTCCAACAGCTTCGTCTGCTTGAAGGAGGATCCGTTGATGCTCACGATCTGGCCGCCCTTGTCATAGGGCGGGCGCTTGTACGCGATGATGTTGCCGCCGTCCATACGTAGCGGAGTGATGTTGTAGCCGTCGCCCGCGTCGGCCCTGTCGCCAGTGCTCTTACCTGTCGACAGCGAGAAGGACACGATCTCGTTGGTCTGGCTGTACTCGCCGGTCCCGTCGTGTTCCTCCGTCTGGATATAAATCCGGTCGTTTCCGACGGCGATCCCGGAGCATGCCTCAACCCTGCTGATGCCGTCGCACTTGGCAGCGTACTTGTCACCCGGTGCAGAGATCTTGATACGCAACTGGCCCGTCTTCTCGTCGATCGAGAAGAGGTCGGAGATGCCGCTACCGTCACCGGCCGAGTCACCGACGTCGGCGGCGATTACGAGCGGCTTGGTCGAGACGATGCTCGCGTACTCGATGCCTTTCCCCAACTTGTACGTGGACGACGGACTACCCGTCTGCGGATTGAGCGTCTGGATCTCAAGCTGACGCTCACCGTAGCCCCCGCACTTACGCAAGGCGACCAGTGCCTCGCCGCCACCGTAGCCCGCGTCGTAGCACGAGTCGGCTGCCTTCGGGCTCCACAGAAGCTCGCCGTCGGCGATGTTCCACGCCGCACCGCCACTGGTGCTGCCCGCGGCGACCGTGTTACCGCTAACGGTGACGTTTCCAAAGCTGATTTTCTGGTCGCCTGTCTTGGCCGACTTGGTCCACAGCTTCTTACCAGTGCCGAGGTCGATGGCCGAGACCTCACTGCAGCCGTGGGAAGGATCCTCCTTCGTCGGCATGGCCGGCTCGTAGACGATCGCTGTTTTGTTGTCGTTGGTGGTGTGACGGCTCGCCTCACACACCGGGCCGGGGAGCGGGATGGTCCACAGCTTTGTGCCTTTGTCGGGGTCATAGCCCACGACCTCGGCGATGCCGCTCTTGGCATACACCTTGTCGGTGAGCCAGGAACCCTTGACGCTGATGCTGCTGTCGTCCTTCACCTCAGGAGACGGCACCTGGAAAAGGACCTTGGCGCTCGTGTTGGACGGTATCTTCTCCGAACCGCTGCCGCCCGGAACGTCGTTGCCGCCCTTGTTGTCCTTGCCGCCCGAGGAACCCGAGGCGTTGTTCTTGTCGTCGTCCTTGCCGGACGACGACGCGTACCAGACACCGCCGCCGACAATGAGGGCGATCGCCACCACGGCCGCGACGATGATCAGCATCTGGGAGTTGAGCTTGCGTCCGCCGCCGCCCTGGGCCTGCGGCTGGAGCGGCGTGGTCGGGGGCTGCGAGTAGCCGTACTGGTGCGGCTGGCCCGCGTATCCGTAACCGTGCGGCCCGCCCGGCGGCTGCGTCTGCGGAGCCTGAGGAGCCTGGGGGTGGCCGTACTGCTGCGGCGGGGCCGACGGAGGCGGGGTCTGCGGTGGGGGTGCCTGCGGTGGGGGTGCCTGCGGGTAGCCGTAGCCCGGGCCCGGCGGGGGCGGGGTGTTCGGTGGCGGGGGCGGCGCGCCGAAACCACCCGGCGGCGGGCCCTGCGGGTCCCCGAAGCCGCCCGGTGGCGGGTCCTGAGGAGCCCCGAAGCCGCCCGGCGGCGGATCCTGGGGAGCGCCGAAACCGCCTTTCTGCGGCGGCTGGTTGGGCGGCGGGGGCGGCGGCTGACTCATGACCTGTTACCTCGGAGAGCTTGGAGAAGTCGGAGAAGACTGGGGTTGACGGACGAGCGGACCGGCAGGCGACCCGCGGGACGGCGAGTGGCCTCGTCACTTGCCGAAGGCCAGCATCAGCTTTTCCTTCGACTCGTCCTTGCCCGTCAGCCGGGTGGTGGAGATGTAGAAGCGCCCGTCCACGTAGTCCAGGGCCTTCGAGAAGAAGCTGTTCTCGATGTCCGCGGTGCCCTGCGGGTTCTGCAGCAGCTTCTTCGGCGTGTGAGAGCCGCCCGTCGTCGGGATGGAGACGATCCGGCCGCCCGAGTCGTACGACGGCTCGATATAGGCGACGAGGTCCGTGCCGTCCATCTTCAGCGGCAGCATGGACTCCTCCAGCGGGGACTTGGTGCGCCACTTCTCCTTGCCGGTCGCCAGGTTGATCGCGACGATCTCGTTGGCGCCGGTCGTCGCCTCGGTCGGCAGATAGAGGGTGTTCGCGTCTGCCGCGACGCCCTGGCAGCCCTGCAGATCACGCGAGAGGATCGCCCAGCCGCACTCCGGCGCGAAGGACTCCTCGACGTCGACCTGCGAACGGAGCGTGCCGTCGTTCTTCAGCGTGGAGATGTTCCACTGCTTCTTGTCCTCATTGGTGAGGTAGAGGACCACAGGGTCGACGGAGTACGTCCGCGCGACCTGCCAGCCCTTGGGGATCTTCTTGGTCCACTTGGCCTCACCGGTCGCCGGGTCGAGTTCCTGCACCTCGTCGTGCTGGTTGTCGGTGCCGGCCGCGCACGACGAGACGGCGAGCAGCTTGGTGCCACCCGCGAACGCGGACGGGAAGCAGGCCGAGCCGTACTTCTTCTTGTCCCAGAGCTTGTCGCCGGTCGTGACGTCATACGCCGTCCCGGACTGCGAGCGGCCGACCATCAACGTCTTGCCGCTGATGGCCAGTCCGATGGAGCTCGTGGTGTCGAAGAGCTCGCCTTCCGCGACCTCGGCGGTCCAGCCCTTCTTGCCGGTGTTGAGGTCGATCTCCACCAGCTGGTTGCAGTCGGCCCGGTCGCTCACACCGTCCTTGTACGCCACGACGACCGTGTCGTCGTCCGTCTTCTGCGGGGTGACCGCGCAGATCTCCTGCGGCAGCGTGATCTCCGGCCAAGTGGGCCTGCCGTCACTGACGTTGTAAGCGAAGATTTGCTTGTACGCGGCCTTCACCGCCGCCTTGTCGGTGACCCACAGGCCGGGGGCGTCGGCGCCGGATCCGGGCGCGTCGGGCGCCTCCTTGTACCAGAGCACCTTCGCCTCACCCGCCTGGCGGCCCGCGTTGAGGTCCTCGGCGTCCGAGCCGCCGCTGTCGCCGTCGCCGTCACCGGGGTTGACCGGGTCCGTGGAGGCGGAGGGCTTGGCGTCCTCGCTCTTCTCGGCTACAGGCTTCTTGCCGTCTTCACCACTGCCGGAGACAGCCCACACGGTGCCGCCGATGACGAGCGCCGCGGCCAGCGCGGCCCCGATTATCAGCGCGGGCTTGCCCTTGAAGGGGTTGTGCGAGCCGCCACCCTGCGGGGTACCGGGCGGGCCGGGGAACTGCGCCTGCTGCGGGTACCCGTAGCCGGGCTGGCCGTAGGGACCGGGCTGCTGCGGCTGCCCGTACGGACCGGGCTGGGTGTAGAGGCCGTGCTGCTGCGGCTGCCCGTAGGGACCGGGCTGGGTGTAGGGGCCGGGCTGCTGGGGGGCGCCGTAACCGGGCTGAGGCGCGGGCGGGTTCTGCGGTGGGGCACTCTGCGGAGGCGGTGGGGTCCCCGGCGCCTGCGGGGGCTGCACGGGCGGGGGCTGCACGGGCGGCGGGGGCTGTGAGGGAGGTGTCTGCTGCCCCGGGGGGGCTTGCCCCTGATCCTGCTGATCCTGATTCTGACTCTGACTCTGACTCTGACTCAGGCCCGGATTCTGGTCCGGGTTCTGCTGGTCCGGGTTCTGCGGGTCCGGGTTCTGCCGGTCCGGGTTCTGCGGGGCGCCGAAACCGCCCCCCGGTGGCTGGTCCTGCGGAGCTCCGAAGCCGCCCTGTGGCGGCTGACTGGGCGGCTGAGTCATCAGCGCGCTCCCCCTTTTTCACTGATTTTTAGCCACGCCTAGGAGTACGTAGTGAACACAGAGTGGTACTCAGCGTCGTACTCAGAATGTTCTCAGACGGCCCTTTCTATCACCCTGCCGTTTTCGAACACGGGGCCGGTGACCCCCTGTTCCCAAGGGAGGACCGACCCGTGATGCCCTCGTTATGCTCCTTGACCCTTCACGCCTCGTCTGCCAGCTCCAGCCAACGGGTCTCCAACTCCTCACGGCTGGTGGCAAGTTCACGCAGTTCAGCGTCCAGTCCGGCCACTTTCTCGAAGTCCGTGGCGTTCTCGGCGATTTGGGTGTGCAGCGTGGTCTCCAGCTTGGAGATCCTGTCCAACTGCCGCTCGATCTTCTGGAGTTCCTTCTTGGCGGCACGGCCCTCTTTGGAAGACGCAGCCGCGGCCGAGTCCGCCTGGCAGCCGGCGGGTGCCGGAACCGAGGCGGCCACGGCCTCCTCCATCCTGCGGCGCCGCTCCAGGTACTCGTCGATCCCGCGCGGCAGCATCCGCAGGGTGGCATCGCCGAGCAGCGCGTACACCTTGTCGGTGGTGCGCTCGATGAAGAACCTGTCGTGGGAGATCACGACCATCGAGCCGGGCCACCCGTCGAGGACGTCCTCGAGCTGGGTGAGCGTCTCGATGTCGAGGTCGTTGGTGGGCTCGTCGAGAAAGAGGACGTTCGGCTCGTCCATGAGCAGCCGCAGGAGCTGCAGCCGACGGCGCTCACCACCTGACAGGTCACGGACCGGCGTCCACTGCTTCTCTTTGCTGAAGCCGAACGTCTCGCACAGCTGACCCGCGGTCATCTCGCGTCCCTTGCCGAGGTCGACCCGGTCGCGGACCTGCTGCACGGCTTGCAGGACCCGCCAGTCGGGGTCGAGCTCGGCGACCTCCTGGGAGAGGTACGCGAGCCTGACGGTCTTGCCGGTGACGACCCGGCCGGCGGCGGGCTGCCGCTCGCCCTCGGAGCGCCCCGCCTCGGCCATGGCCCGCAGGAGGGAGGTCTTGCCGGACCCGTTCACGCCGACCAGGCCGATCCGGTCTCCCGGCCCGAGCTGCCAGGTCAGATGCTTGAGCAGCACCTTCGACCCGGCCTGGACGGTCACGTCCTCGAGATCGAAGACCGTCTTGCCGAGCCGGGTGGAGGCGAACTTCATCAGCTCGCTGCTGTCGCGCGGCGGCGGTACGTCCGCGATCAGCTCGTTCGCGGCCTCGACACGGAAGCGCGGCTTGGAGGTACGGGCGGGGGCGCCGCGCCGCAGCCACGCCAGCTCCTTCCTGACCAGGTTCTGCCGCTTGGCCTCCTCCGTCGCCGCGATGCGCTCGCGCTCGGCGCGCGCGAAGACGTAGTCGGAGTAGCCGCCCTCGTACTCGTACACGTCGCCCTTCTGCACGTCCCACATGCGTGTGCAGACCTGGTCCAGGAACCAGCGGTCGTGGGTGACGCAGACGAGGGCCGAGCGGCGCTCGCGCAGGTGCTGGGCGAGCCAGGCGATGCCCTCGACGTCGAGGTGGTTCGTGGGCTCGTCGAGGATGATCAGGTCCTGCTCCTCGATGAGCAGCTTGGCGAGTGCGATGCGGCGCCGCTCACCGCCGGAGAGCGGGCCGATGACGGTGTCGAGCCCCTGTGGGAAGCCGGGCAGGTCGAGCCCGCCGAACAGGCCCGTCAGTACGTCCCTGATCTTGGCGTTGCCCGCCCACTCGTGGTCGGCCATGTCCCGGATGACCTCGTGGCGGACGGTGGCCTCCGGGTCGAGGGAGTCGTGCTGGCTGAGTACGCCGAGGTGCAGGCCGCCGGAGTGCGTGACGCGTCCGGTGTCGGCCTCCTCCAGCTTGGCGAGCATCCGGATCAGCGTGGTCTTGCCGTCGCCGTTGCGCCCGACCACCCCGATCCGGTCCCCTTCGGAGACACCGAGCGAGATCCCGTCGAGCAGGGCACGGGTTCCGTACACCTTGCTGACGTTCTCGACATTGACCAGGTTGACGGCCATTTCTCTCCTGACGGGCTGGATCGATCAGCCTCCCAGCCTAGGCCCTCCGGGGGGAGGGGCCGGTGCGTACAGGAGGCGTAACTCTCTGTGATGGCGTGATGGGAAAGGGCCCATACGGTGAACACAGCAAGTCGAGGAATCCCGTCCTTGGGGGGAACCAGAACTGCCGAGGCAACGCTGAGCGGGACGCTGCTTCGCGCAGCCTCAGAACAGCGTCGCCCCCGGAGCGGGAGCCGTCGTCACGCGTGCCGCCCGGCACGTTCCCGACGCCAGGAGCGCCTTGGCGACCGTCGTCGCCGCGTCCGCGCCCGCGGTGAGGAACGCCGTCGTCGGACCCGAGCCGGAGACCAGCGCGGCGAGGGCTCCCGCCGCCGCGCCCGCGGCCAGGGCGTCGGCCAAGGAAGGGCGCAGCGACAGGGCGGCGGGCTGGAGGTCGTTGGAGAGGGCGGAGGCGAGTGCCGTCGGGTCGCCCTTCGCCAGAGCGTCCAGGAGCGGCTGCGACGCGACCGGTTCGGGGACCTCGACCCCTTCGTTCAGGCGGTCGAACTCGCCGTACACCGCCGGCGTCGACAGACCGCCCTCGGCCGGCGCGAACACCCAGTGGAAGGTGCCGCCCACCTCCAGCGGCCGCAGCTTCTCGCCACGGCCGGTCCCCAGCGCCGCCCCGCCGACCAGACTGAACGGCACATCACTGCCCAACTCCGCGCAGATGTCGAGGAGTTCGTCGCGCGAGGCCCTCGTACCCCAGAGCGCGTCGCAGGCGACGAGCGCGCCCGCGCCGTCCGCGGAGCCGCCCGCCATGCCGCCCGCGACGGGGATGTCCTTGGCGATATGGATGTGCACGGCGGGGGCGAGGCCGTAGCGCTCGGCGAGCTTTTCCGCCGCGCGGGCCGCCAGGTTCGTACGGTCCAGGGGGACGTGACCCGCATCCGGCCCGTCGCACGTGATGCGCAGCTCGTCCGCCGGCGTCACCGTGACCTCGTCGTACAGGCCGACCGCCAGGAAGACATTGGCCAGGTCGTGGAAGCCGTCGGGGCGGGCGCCGCCCACGGCCAGTTGCACATTGACCTTCGCGGGGACGCGAACCGTCACGCTCACGGCTTTTTGAGCTCCTTGTCCGGCGCCTTCAGCGCCATTGGTGCGTTCTCCGCGATCCGTGCGAACTCCTCCACCGTCAGGGCCTCCCCCCGCGCCTGCGGCGAGACGCCCGCCGTGACGAGGGCGGCCTCGGCGGCGGCAGCGGACCCCGCCCAGCCGGCCAGCGCGGCCCGCAGGGTCTTGCGCCGCTGCGCGAAGGCGGCGTCGACGACGGCGAAGACCTCGCGCCTCGACGCCGTCGTCCTGACGGGCTCGGCGCGCCGCACGAGCGAGACGAGCCCGCTGTCCACGTTAGGCGCGGGCCAGAAGACGCTCCGCCCGATGGCGCCGGCCCGCTTGACGTCGGCGTACCAGTTGGCTTTCACCGACGGCACGCCGTACACCTTCGACCCGGGTGCCGCGGCCAGCCGGTCGGCGACCTCCGCCTGCACCATCACCAGCGTCCGATCGATGCCGGGGAAGGTGTCGAGCATGTGCAGCAGCACGGGGACGGCGACGTTGTAGGGGAGGTTCGCGACGAGGGCGGTCGGAGGGGGACCGGGCAACTCGGTCACGCGCAGGGCGTCGCGGTGCACCAGCGCGAACCGCTCGGCCCGCTCCGGCATGCGCGTCTCGATCGTCGCGGGCAGCGCTGCCGCGAGCACGTCGTCGATCTCGACGGCCGTGACCCGGTCCGCGACCTCCAGTAGCGCCAGGGTCAGCGACCCGAGGCCCGGCCCGACCTCGACGACCACGTCCTTCGGCCGCACATCCGCGGTACGGACGATCCGGCGGACCGTGTTGGCGTCGATGACGAAGTTCTGCCCACGCTGCTTGGTGGGGCGGACGCCGAGGGCTGCCGCCAGCTCACGGACGTCGGCGGGCCCGAGAAGGGCGTCGGGATCGGTGCTGCTCACGCCCCAAGGGTACGGGGCCCGATCCGGCGTGAACGCTCACCCGTACAGCCGGGACCCGCAGTACGGCCACGGGGTGGCCCCCCGCCGCACGTACAGCTTCTTCGCGCGGTACGTCTGCTCGGCGGCGGACGCGTCCTGGGGCAGGCCCGAGCCGCCGACGCCGCGCCACGTCCGGGTGTCGAACTGGTAGAGGCCGCCATACGTTCCGGAGGGGTCGACCGAGTCCGGGCGGCCCGTCGACTCGCACGCGGCGAGGGCGGGCCAGTTCAGGTGGTCGGCACCCCGGACCGACATCGGCAGCGGCTTCGCGCCGACCTTCACGAGCTGGGTGCGGGGCTCGTGCACCACCTCGGACCTCAGCCGGCGCGGCTTCTGCCGGACGCCGTTGACCGTGCGCACGGCGTACATGACGCGTCGCACACCCGGCCGGCCCGCGCGCTCGACGGCCTCCGTGCCCCGGAACAACGACGGTTCCTCGGTCCGCCGTGTGTCGAAGGGGATGGGCTCCTCGCGGACCTCCTTCGTGCCGGTGATCCGCAGGACCGTCACCGTCCGGCCGTCGCGCGGGAAGCTCCCGGGCGGTACGGACGTGGTGTCCTCCCCGCGCAGCATGATCCCGGCGTCCTCCACGGCGTCGCGCACGGTCGCCGCGTTCGTGCGGATCGTGCGGGCCCGCCCGTCCGCCATGACCGTCACGGTCCGCTCGGTGCGGACGTCGAACGCGAGCCCTTCGCGGCCGATCCGCCGGGAGCGCGAGGTCGATACGTACGCGCCCTCCGCGCGCACCCCGAGCTGCCGGAGCGCGCCGTCGACCGTGACTGCCGTCGTCCACACGTGGCGCTGGTGTCCGTCGAGGGTGAGGCGTACGGGCCGTCCATGCCGCACGGCGACCTCGTCCCCGTTGGCCAGCGCGCTGCCCGCCGCCGGCGCCACGATGTCGTACGCGTCCACCTCGACGCCCTCGTCGGCGAGCAGTTCGGTCACGTCGTCCGCGAAGCTGTGCAGTGTGCGGTGCTCGCCGTCGACGCTCAGCCGGATCGCCTTGACGTCGGCGACGTACGCGGTGGTGCCGCCCACGAGGAACGCGACGACCAGCGCCTGCGGCAGCAGCCGCCGCACCACGTCCGGCCGCGCGGCGCCGGAAGACCGC
>CAMLJW010000040.1 GCA_946480485.1 uncultured Streptomyces sp.
CGCCGAACTAATTGTGCAGAAATCCCCCGTGTCGAATGGCACGGGGGATTTCTGCGTTCAAGGATGCCCGGCCATGATCACCAGCGACATCGGCTTCTCAGCCTGCTCGACCGCCAGGTGCAGCTTGGTGGTCGGCCCGCCCCCGGGAGCGTCCGAGTCCGTGGTCGTCGGGCTCGGCGAAGACACCACCGGGTGGCTCGATCTGCAGATCCCCTTTTTGGGGGCACCCGCCGCATGCTGGTGGGCGCGGGCGATGGTCGAGTCCACCGAGACGTCCCAGGTGATCAGTCCTTCGGCATCGGCACGTGCCTGCAGCTGCTCGAAGACGCGGTGCCAGGTGCTGTCCCGCTGCCAACGCCGGAAACGGTTGTACACCGTTTCCCACGGGCCATACCGCTCGGGCACGTCCCGCCAGGGAGCACCAGCGCGAGTGCGCCAGCGTATTCGCGGCACCGCGGAAGCCGGGCGGGCCCACGCCGCGCTCGGCAGGCGGCAACGTACCGGGACACCTCGCGAACCGCCCTTTACGGTCCCGGTAAGTCCACTGCGGGATGCCCCTGTGGGAGCTGCTGTTCGCCCCAGATGGTCTTGCCCTGCTGGCCGTAGCGGCAGCCCCAGCGGGTGGTGAGCTGGGCTACGAGGAACAGGCCACGTCCTCCCTCGTCGGTGGTGCGAGCCCGCCGCAGTCGGGGCTGGGTGTTGCTGGGGTCGGTCACCTCGCATACCAGCACGTCCCCCCGGCTCAGGTGCAGTCCGACCGGTTCGCCGCCGTAGCGGATGGCGTTGGTCACCAACTCACTGACGACCAGTCCGGTGGTGAAGGCCAGCTCGTCCAAGCCCCAGATTGCCAACTGGTCGGCGGTCGCCTCACGCGCGTCCGCCACAATGGCCGGATCGGCGGGGAACTCCCAGCGGGCGGTGTTCTCTGCGGGGACGGCGCGAGTGCGGGCCAGCAGACAGGCGATGTCGTCCCTGTGCGGCTGGTCGCCGAGCCCGGCGAGGAGGATGCGGCCGCTCTCCGCCACAGGGCGGTCGGGACGGCAGAGCGCGGGGAGGGCCGCGGTGAGGCGCCGCAGTCCGGCATCGGGATCGTGGTCGTCGCCTTCGATCAGGCCGTCGGTGTAGAGGGCGAGGACGCTGCCGGGTTCCAGGTCGATAGTGGTGGTCTCATACGGCATGCCGCCGACGGCAAGGGGCGGCCCGAGGGAGAGTTCGACGACGTGGGCGGTACCGTCGGGCCGGACGACGACGGGTGGCGGGTGCCCGGCACTGGCGAGGGCACAGCGGCGGGTGACCGGGTCGTAGACGGCGTACAGGCATGTGGCGCCGACGGTGTCCTGATGCTCCACCGGCGCTTCCGTGGCCAGGCGCTGCACCAGGTCCCCGACGCGGGTGAGCAGATCGTCGGGACCGAGTTCGAGGTCAGCGAGGGTGGCGATGGCCGTGCGCAACCGACCCATGGTGGCCGTGGCCCGCAGACCGTGGCCGACCACGTCCCCGACGACGAGAGCCACTCTCAGCGAGGGCAGGGGGATGACGTCGAACCAGTCACCGCTGATTTCCGCCCCGCCGCCCGCAGGCCGATAGATGCCGGCCGTCTCGGCCGCCAGGACATCGGTCGTGGCCGGGGGGAGCAGACTCTGCTGCAGTGTTACCGCCGCGCGGTGCTCGCGGGTGTAGCGGCGGGCGTTGTCGATGGCGAGTGCGCCCCGGGAAGCGATCTCCTTGACCAGGCTCGCGTCCTCCCCGGTGAACGGCTCGCGCTGGTTCACGCGCCAGAGCGACAGGTGACCGAGCAACAGACCGCGCGCGAACAGCGGTGCCTCGATCCCCGAATGGCCACCTGGGGGAACGAGCTTCTCGACCAACCGCGGATCGTGGCCGAGCGCGGCGATCAACTCATCGGGCCCCGCGATCATCGTCTCGCCGCGCTGAGCCCTGCGGAGAAGGGAGGCGTCCGGCCACCGGGGAAGAGCCTCCCCCCGCTGGACGTGACCGGCCGGCCACTCGCCAGTGGCCGAGGCCACGGCGACCTTCAGCAGGTGAAGGTCTCCACCGCCCTGCCACTTCGTGGGCTCGTCACCGGCGAGCACGGGCTCGGCCAAGTCCACCGACGCGAGGTCCCCCAGGGCCGGAACGGCCATGTCGGCCAGCTCCTGCGCGATGCGGGTTACGTCCAGGGAGCCGCCGACCCGCAGGGCGGCCTCATGGGCGAGGCGCAGATGCCGACGGGCCCGCAGCTGCTCGGTGATGTCGGTGAACACCGCGGCGATCCCGGTCGGGGCCCCTCGGGCGTCCTCAAGCCGGAAAGCGGACAGCGAAAACGCCCGCTCCCAGCCGGGGACCTGCGGCGTCCGCATGCGCTGGTGCTTGTTGACCAGCGGTACTCCGGTCTCCAGCACTTCGTGAAACGCCAGCTCCAAGGCTTGGGCGTCCTCGATGGACAGAATCTCCCGGAGGCGGCTGCCCGGCCGCGCAGCGGGTCCGCCGAACATCTCGGGCGTGATATTGGTTCGTACGATGTTCAGGGCAGTGTCGTGGATGGCGATGCCGATATGGTCCTGGGCGAACAGCGCTCGCGTGAGTGACACGCCCTGATTGCGCTCAGCCACGTCCTGTGTGGGAGCAGCCAGGACCAGCAGATCGGAAACGCCCTCCATTCGCATCACCCGGAAGGTGACATCGATCGTGTCGCCGGAGCGGTGCCGGAGCCGTACCCGACCCGCTGCCGGAAACCCGGCCCCACCCATGGCGCCGGACGGAACGTCGGCGAGGAGCTCTCGGACCGGGCGGCCACAGACCTCCCCAGCCCTACGCCCCACCAGGTTCGCGGCTGAGCGGGACCACCCGAGCACCGTGCCCTGTTCGTCGAGTACGGCCGTGGCCAGGGCGTCGAAGGCGAACGATCCGTCGTCGGAACAGTCGATGGACACGCTCATCGCTCCTCACTGGCGGAACCACTCCACCAGGGGAATGTTGTGCCATTATCTACATATTCGATCCCTTCCTGCCTGGGAGCAAGCTAGCGGCGACTACCGCATTCGAGCAGGATGGACATGTAGATGAGTGGCCTCCCTTGGGGGTCGACAGGTTGTCCGATCAGAGCCCGAGATCGCCCAGGACCTTGGCGATGCGGTCCGTGGCAGATAGGGCTGCTCGAGATCGTGGTGGAAACGGAGAACGGGGAGCGGCACGTTCGTGTCCGCGGAGGAGTTGGCTGGGCTGGTCCGGCGAAGTGGCGACGACATCGCGGTCGACACACTGGGGCTGAGGAATGTCACAACGGAAGCCGTAGCCCTGGCCGATGCCCACCGCCTGGGCCGTCGGGTTCCTGGGCGAGGCGGTGGACGTGGTCGGCGGCCAGAGCTTCAAAGACGCCCCGCTGCCTTCAGAGCCAGATAGGCGTCTGCCAAGGCCGGCGGCAGATCGTTCGGTGTCGCGTCTACGACGGTGATGCCATGGCGGATGAGTTGTTCAGCGGTGCGGTGGCGTTCAGCTTGGGCCTGGGCTGCTGCGGCGGCCTCGTACACGGCGTCGGTGTTTCCCCGAGCCGTGGCCATGAGCTCTATGCGCGGGTCCGCTGCCGAAGCGACCAGGACTGTGTGGCGCTGGGTGAGACGGGGGAGTACAGGCAGCAGGCCTTCCTCGATGGGGGCCGCGTCGAGGCTGGTGAGGAGCACGATCAGCGAGCGGCGCGGGGCCGTGCGGAGAGCGGTGGCGGTGAGGCCAGGCGCGTCCGTCTCGACGAGCTCGGGTTCGAGGTGTGCCATGGCGTTGACCAGGGACGGGAGGACGTCGCCTGCGGCCCGGCCTTGCACCAGGGCGCGTACCCGGCGATCGTAGGCGAGGAGATCCACGCGGTCGCCGGCTCGGGAGGCGAGGGCGGCCAGGAGCAGAGCCGCGTCCATGGAGGCGTCGAGGCGGGGGGCGTCGCCCACGCGGCCCGCCGATGTGCGGCCCGTGTCGAGAACCAGAAGAATGTGGCGGTCGCGTTCGGGGCGCCAAGTGCGTACGGCGACCGTGGACTGGCGGGCCGTGGCGCGCCAGTCGATGGAGCGGGTGTCGTCTCCGGGAACGTACTCGCGGAGGCTGTCGAATTCCGTGCCCTCGCCGCGGGTCAGGACGCTGGTGCGGCCGTCGAGTTCGCGCAGTCGGGCCAGCTTTGAAGGAAGGTGCTTCCGGCTGGTGAACGGGGGGAGGACACGCACGGTCCACGGGACTTTGTGGCTGCCCTGGCGGGTGAACAGGCCGAGCGGGCCGTATGAGCGGATGGTGACGCGGTCGGCTTGGCGGTCGCCTCGGCGGGTGGGGCGCAGGTGGGTCGTCACGCGTCGGCGTTCGCCTGCAGGGACCGTCAATGTGTGACGGGATGCGGCGACTTCCGTGCCGGGCCGCCAGCTGCTGGGGGGCCAGGCGTCGCGGATCCGGGCGCGCAGGGGGAGGCTGGAGGGGTTGGTGACGGTGAGGGTGACGTCTGCGGCTTCGCCGAGGCGTACCGAAGTGTCTCCCGAGCGCTTCAGGCCGAGGCGGCGTACGGGGGCGGCCAGGGCGACGTCGCATGCGCAGGCGAGGGCCAGGGGCGCGTTGACGGCGAGGATGCCCGTCCAGCTGGGTTCCCAGATGCCGACGGGGAGGGTGCCGAGGGCCGCGAGGAGGGCGGCGCGTCCAGTGAGCGCCATCAGCGGGGTACGGGGACGTGGGCGAGGATCGCGTTGATCACGGAGTCGGCCGTCACGCCTTCCATCTCTGCCTCCGGACGGAGTTGGACCCGGTGGCGCAGGGTGGGCAGCGCGAGGGCCTTCACGTCGTCGGGAATGACGTAGTCGCGGCCCGTCAGCCACGCCCAGGCGCGGGCGGTGGCCAGGAGCGCCGTCGCGCCGCGCGGGGAGACGCCGAGCGTGAGGGACGGGGATTCGCGGGTGGCGCGGCAGATGTCCACCACGTAGCCGGTGATCTCGGGGGAGACAGTGGTCTTTGCGACTGCCGCACGGGCGGATTCCAGCGCGGCTGGGCCGGCTACGGGTCGTACGCCGGCGGCGCGCAGGTCGCGCGGGTTGAAGCCCTCGGCGTGGCGGGTGAGAACGTCGATCTCGTCCTGGCGGGAGGGCAGCGGGATGGTCAGCTTGAGGAGGAAACGGTCCAGCTGGGCTTCGGGGAGGGGGTACGTACCCTCGTACTCGACCGGGTTCTGAGTCGCGGCGACCAGGAACGGTTCGGGCAGGGGGCGCGGGGTGCCGTCGACGGTGACCTGGCGTTCCTCCATCGCTTCGAGGAGCGAGGACTGGGTCTTGGGCGGGGTGCGGTTGATCTCGTCGGCGAGCAGGAGGTTTGTGAAGACCGGGCCGGGCTGGAAGGAGAACTCTGCGGAACGGGTGTCGTAGACGAGGGAGCCCGTGACGTCGCTGGGCATCAGGTCAGGCGTGAACTGGACGCGTTTCGTGTCGAGTTCGAGTGCGGACGCGAGGGTGCGGACGAGCAACGTTTTGGCTACCCCAGGGACTCCTTCCAGCAGAACGTGTCCGCGGCAGAGGAGGGCGACCACGAGGCCGGTTACGGCGGGGTCCTGGCCGACCACGGCTTTGGCGATCTCGGCGCGCAGGGCCTCCAGGGAGGCCCGGGCGGTGTCCGGATCCCCGGCGTACCCGGCGTTGTCAGTGGTCGGGTCCATCATGGACGGCGTACCTCTCTTTCGAGGGCGTCGAGTTGGTCGGTGAGAGCGATGAGGGCCGCGTCGTCGCGGGGTGGCGGGCCGAAGAGGAGGGAGTGCGGGGACTGTCCGTCGCCGTGGAGGTGGGCGGACAGAGCAGGGAGCAGGGCTTCGGGCGCGTGTGCCTGGGCGGGGGTCACGCCGACGAGGGGGGCGAGGCGGGTGCGGGTCGTGAAGCGCAGGGCCGCCGCGGCGCGGTCGCGGGCGTTGGATCTGCGATAGAGGCGGGCGCGGCCTTCGACGGTCTCGGCGGCGCGGATCGCGACAGGGAGCCGTTCGGGGACCAGCGGGCCGAGGCGGCGGGCGCGCCAGAGGGCGGCCAGAGCCGCGGCGATGAAGAGCTGCAGTGTGCCCCAGAGCCAGCCGGAGGGGATCAGGTCGAAGAAGCCGCGGTCGCCGGAGTCGGTGGCCGAGTCGTCGGAGAGTGAGGGGAGGTACCAGACCAGGTGCGGGCGCGAGCCGAGCAGTTGGAGAGCGAGCGAGGCGTTGCCCTGCTCGTCGAGGCGGTCGTTGTAGAGAATGTCGGGGGCGCCGAGCAGGATGGTGTCGCCATCGCTCTCAGCGGCCGGGACGCGCAGCAGGGTGGGCAGGCCGGCGTTGAGGTAGCAGGAGTCGGCGTCGGGCGCGGTCGTGGTGTAGCGGATGCCGCCCGTGTCGGCGGTGCCCGCTCGCTGGGCGGCGGGCAGAGCGCAGTCGGGGGAGAGCGTGGAGTCGTAGCTCGGTGTGGGATCGGCGGTGACCCCGGGGGCGAGCGCGCCGACGGACGGAGCACCGGGCGCGACGAGGACGGTGCGGCCACCGGAGTTCGTGAACGCCGAGTGGAGCCGGCTCTGCTGGCGGTCTGTCAGCAGGTCCGGCTCAGTGACCAGGAGAGTGGTGTCGGGGCCTGCCGCGGTGCGCGCCTTTTCCAAGGTGGTGACCACGCGCGTGGACACGTCACGGTCGGAGAGGAGCTCGGCCACGGCGCGGCTGCCGTAGGGGTCGGCGGAGCGTGGGTCGAGGCTGCCGTGCTGGGTATCGGAGCGGACGGCCGCGATGGCGATGGCGGCTGCCAGGAGGATCACGAGCGCGAGCAGGACACCGCGCGCGCGGGTCCACACCTGGCGGGTCGTGGGGGAGTCCGAGGTGGACGGCAGGGTGGTCTCGGTGGTCATTCGGCGGCCCCCTGGCGGGTGCTGTGGGCCGTGCTCAGCGTGCTCGGGGTGCTGCTCGCGAGGACCGGCTTGGTGCGTTCCAGGTCGCGGTCGAGTTCCGTGAGGCGGTGGTATGTCTGGGAGGTGGCGGCTCGTCCCCCGTATGTCACGTCGTCGAAGTCCCGGGCCGCGGCGCTCAGTCGGTCCGTATGGGAGGGGAGCGTACGGCCCGCTTCGGCGGCGGCCTCGTCGGCTGTGCGGCCGGGGCGCGGGTCGAGCAGGGCGCGTTCCTCCAGGGAGCGGACGACGGCGCGCATGCGCTCCTGTACGGCCTGGTTCCAGTGGCCCTGGGCGGCGTGGCTCTCGGCGGCCGCGCGGTGCTCGGCGGCGTTGCGCGGCCGGTCGTCGAAGAGGCGGGCGGCCGACGTGGGGGCGCGGCGCGGGGTGCCGAGGCGCCACCAGAGAGCGCATATGAGCGCCACGGCGGCCAGCGCGATGACGACCAGGCCGAGCGTGCCACCCGGGGTCGCGGAAGAGGCGGCACCGACCAGGTCCTCGACCCACGTCCAGAAGGCGTCCAGGGCGCGCTGGAGCAGGCTGGGGTCGTTCTCGTGGTACATCCGCTTGGCCAGTTCGCGCTCGGCCGCCTCCCGCGCGGGGTCACGCGGAATCGTCACCGGTGGTTCGTCGCCGGAGCGTGGTACCAGTACGGCCGCCGCGCCGGGGCGCAGCGGCGCGAGCAGCGGCGCGAGTACCGCCGTGAGAACTCCCCCCGCCCAGCTCACCGCATCAGCTCCCCGGAGTGGTGCCGGGGACGCCGGAGCCGTGGCCCTGGACACCGGCGGCGCGGGCGAGGTCGAGGTCGAGGGCCTCGCGGCGGATGCGCTGGTCGATGTAGAGGAGCACGGTGACGCCCGCGGTGATCGGGAACGTGAGCATCGATCCGATCACCGAGCCGATCCCGCTGACGATGAGGAACGTCCAGCCGAGATCGCCTGCACCACCGCTGAGGAAGCCGGTGGCGCCGTCGCCGCTCAGGGCGGCGGCGAGGAAGGCGAAGGGGATCACGATGATGGATGCGACCACGTTCGCGATGATCGTGGCGAGCAGCTGGATGCCGAAGACCCGCCACCACGAGCCGCGGACCAGCTTCGCGGAGCGGCTCAGCGACTTCAGGATGCCCTGTTTCTCCAGCATGAGGGCGGGCGAGGCCAGCGAGAAGCGGACCACCAGCCAGATCGCCACGACGCCGGCGGCCGTACCGCCGAGGACAGCGAGGGCGACACCGCCGTGACCTCCACCGGCGAGGACGGTGATGACACCTGGCAGGATGCCTACCGCGGCGATCGCGAGGCCGATGAGCGGGAGCAGAAAGGTCAGGCCGAAGAGTTTCGCCAGCTGGGGACGGGCGTCGCGCCAGGCCTCGGCGGTGGTCACCGAGTTGCCGAGCACGGCGCGGCTGGTGACGGTCGTGAGCAGGGCCGTCGCGACGATGGTGCCCAGCAGGGCGATCAGCAGGATGACGCCGGAGCTCAGCAGGGTGTCACCCATGGCGCGGTTCAGTTCGCCGGCAGTGGCGCTCGGGTCGTTGAGGGCGTCCGTGCCGGCACTGTTGTCCAGGACGAAGCCCTGGAGCAGAACCACGACGATCTGGGTGAACACCGCGACGGTCAGGGAGATGCCGAGGACGGTGCGCCAGTGCGCACGCATGGTCGATACGGCGCCGTCGAGGATCTCGCCGACGCCGAGCGGACGGAGCGGGATCACGCCTGGCTTGGCGGCGGGCGGGGGACCACCCCAGCCGGCTCCCCAGCCGGGATAGTCGCCGGGGCCGTGGCCACCGCCGTATCCGCCGGGTGGACCGCCGGGGGACCGTCCGCCCCAGCCCGGGCCGGGCGGCGGCGATGGCGGCGCGGCCTGGGGCGGGCCGCCCTCAGGGGCGCCGGGAGCGGACCACCGGGCGGGCGGGGGCTGTTCCTTGGACCACTGCGGGCCTGGGCCGGGCTGGCCCGGCTGGTTCACCGGTTCTGGCGTAGCGGGGCGCTCCGCGGGCCCGGCAGGGCCGGAAGCGCTCGGCTCCTGACCGTCCTGCCCGTCGGAGGGGGCAGATCCGGGCGATGCCCAGCCCGGAGTGTCGTTCATCGTCGCTCCTTCACGGTGCCCGCCCGCGGTTGCGGCGGCAGGTTGGCAGCCATCGTGCCACGGTGGGGCCGGGTAGTGACCAGCCACCGTATGGGCTGCGCACCTTCAATTGTCCGCCGGGTACGGGGCAGACTGGGCGGATGGCTGATCAGTACGCGCAATCCCGTGAGGAGAACCGGCCCATCGAGATACCGGCGATCCGGTGGGACGAGCCGCCGGAAGGCCCCGTACTGGTCCTTCTCGACCAGACGCGGCTGCCGGCCGAGGAGGTCGAGCTGGTGTGCACCGACGCGCCCGCGCTGGTGGAGGCGATCCGCAAGCTGGCTGTGCGTGGGGCGCCGCTGCTCGGTATCGCCGGGGCGTACGGGGTCGCGCTCGCCGCCGCACGAGGGTTCGACGTGGACGACGCCGCGGAGGCGCTGGCGAGCGCACGTCCCACCGCGGTGAACCTTTCGCACGGTGTGCGTAGGGCTCAGGCGGCGCACCGTGCCGCCCTCCTCGGTGGCGGTGACCAGAAGCAGGCCGCCGAGGCCGCGCTCGCCGCCGCGCGCGCCCTCCACCAGGAGGACGCCGAGGCCAGTGCCCGTATGGCCGAGCACGGTCTGGCGCTGCTGGACGAGCTGCTGCACGGGGGCGACCACCGGATCCTGACGCACTGCAACACAGGGGCGCTGGTGTCCGGCGGTGAGGGCACGGCGTTCGCCGTGGCGCTCGCCGCGCACCGGGCAGGGCGGCTGCGCAGGCTGTGGGTGGACGAGACGCGGCCGTTGCTGCAGGGAGCTCGGCTGACGGCGTACGAGGCCGAGCGCAGTGGGATGGCGTACACGTTGCTGACGGACAACGCGGCGGGCTCGCTTTTCTCGGCGGGGGAGGTCGACGCGGTGCTGATCGGGGCGGACCGGATCGCCGCCGACGGCTCGGTGGCGAACAAGGTGGGGAGCTATCCGCTCGCGGTGCTGGCCCGGTACCACCATGTGCCGTTCGTGGTGGTGGCGCCGGTGACGACGGTGGATCCGGATACCTCGGACGGAGCGTCCATCGAGGTCGAGCAGCGCGCCGGTCATGAAGTGACCAAGATCACAGCAGCCCAGGTGCCGGTCGCCGGAGCGGAAGCGGGAGGCGGGATTCCGGTGGCACCCCTGGGCACCCAGGCGTACAACCCGGCGTTCGACGTGACGCCGCCCGAGCTGGTGACGGCGATCGTCACCGAGGAGGGCGCCGTGTCGCCCGTCACAGCGAAAGCCCTTGCCGAGCTATGCGCCAGATCACCCCGGATCACGTTCAGTGAGGTCGATCATCCGTGACCGGTGGCCGGGCACGGCGGGGTTTCGCCGGCGGGCCGCCTCCCCGCTGCCTCCATGCCGCTGCCGCGGGATGTGCGGCATCCACGGCTCCGAACACAGACAGGCACCAGCGATCATGTACGACATGTCGTCACGGTCCGTGACGTACCTCACCACTGCCGTTGCCACTGTTATGAGAATGGGATGATGTCGTTTATGAAGGGACGAGTCCTTGTCGTCGATGACGACACCGCACTGGCCGAGATGCTCGGCATTGTGCTGCGTGGTGAAGGTTTTGAGCCGTCTTTCGTAGCTGACGGCGACAAGGCGTTGGCTGCATTCCGTGAGGCCAAGCCCGATCTGGTGCTGCTGGATCTGATGCTGCCGGGCCGGGACGGTATCGAGGTGTGCCGTCTGATCAGGGCGGAGTCCGGGGTGCCGATCGTGATGCTCACGGCCAAGAGCGACACCGTCGATGTCGTGGTCGGCCTGGAGTCGGGTGCTGACGACTACATCGTGAAGCCGTTCAAGCCGAAGGAGCTGGTGGCGCGGATCCGGGCGCGGCTGCGGAGGTCGGAGGAGCCGGCGCCCGAGCAGCTCTCCATCGGCGACCTCGTCATCGACGTGGCCGGTCACTCCGTGAAGCGGGACGGGCAGTCGATCGCGCTGACGCCGCTGGAGTTCGATCTCCTGGTGGCGCTGGCCCGGAAGCCATGGCAGGTGTTCACGCGTGAGGTGCTCCTCGAGCAGGTGTGGGGCTACCGGCACGCGGCGGACACCCGCCTTGTCAATGTTCATGTGCAGCGGCTGCGCTCGAAGGTGGAGAAGGACCCGGAGCGGCCGGACATCGTAGTGACTGTCCGTGGTGTCGGTTACAAGGCCGGACCGAGCTGACGTGTCACGGGACAGTGCCGCTTCGGCGCCCGGTCAGCCGGGGTCCCGCGCGGGGCGGCCTGTCAGCCGGAAGACGACGGGCCCCTTCTGGGCCCGGTTCATCAAGGGCGGGCTGCTGCAGGGCGGGGTCCAGGGCAGCCCGGTCCTCCGGCTGTTCATGCGCTGGGTGCGCCGCCCGCTGCTGCCCGTCATGCGACTGTGGCGGCGCAACATCCAGCTCAAGGTCGTCGTCACGACCCTGCTGATGTCGCTGGGTGTCGTCCTGCTGCTGGGTTTCGTCGTCATCGGGCAGGTGCGCAACGGCCTGCTGGACGCCAAGGTGAAAGCCTCAGAGAGCCAGGCCACCGGCGGGTTCGGCGTGGCCAAGCAGCGGGCGGACGCAGCCGTCAGCGCCGGTGGCGACGACGGATCCGGCACGGAAGGACGGCCCGTCCAGAACATCAGCGCGTGGCTGAGCGACCTGGTGGAGTCCCTCTCCAGCGGCGGCCAGGGGGCCTTCGACGTGGTCACGCTCAGCTCCGCCGCTGTCGGCGGCGCCGACAGCGGCGGGCGCGGGCCGCGTTCCTCGGGCGGTGTCGATCCGGCGACGAGCGTGCCCGAAGACCTGCGCCATCGGATCGACGAGAGCATGCTCCCGGCCCAGAGCTACACGCGCATCGTCTACAAGACCGGCCAGGACTCCCAGCCGGGACTGGTCATCGGCAAGCAGGTGAACGACCCGAACGGGGACCCGTACCAGCTGTACTACCTCTTCCCGCTCACACAGGAGGAGAAGTCACTCAGCCTGGTCAAGGGGACGCTCGCGACGGCCGGTCTGTTCGTCGTCGTGCTCCTCGGGGCGATCGCCTGGCTCGTGGTGCGCCAGGTCGTCACGCCCGTCCGGATGGCCGCGGGGATCGCCGAGCGGCTGTCCGCCGGGCGTCTTCAGGAGCGTATGAAGGTCACCGGTGAGGACGACATCGCTCGGCTCGGCGAGGCCTTCAACAAGATGGCGCAGAACCTTCAGTTGCAGATCCAGCAGCTGGAGAACCTGTCGCGGATGCAGCGGCGGTTCGTGTCCGACGTGTCGCACGAGCTGCGTACGCCGCTGACGACCGTACGGATGGCCGCCGATGTCATCCATGACGCGCGGGTGGACTTCGATCCGGTCACCGCGCGGTCGGCCGAGCTGCTCGCCGATCAACTGGACCGGTTCGAGACTCTGCTCGCGGATCTGCTGGAGATCAGCCGGTTCGACGCGGGCGCGGCGGCTCTGGACGCAGAGCCGATAGATCTGCGGGACGTCGTACGCCGGGTGGTGAGCGGTGCCGAGCCGCTCGCCGAACGCAAGGGCACACAGATCATGGTCGTCGGCGATCAGCAGGCGGTGGTCGCGGAGGCCGATGCGCGGCGTGTGGAGCGGGTGCTGCGGAATCTCGTCGTCAACGCCGTGGAGCACGGCGAGGGCAAGGACGTGGTGGTCAAGCTCGCCGCGGCGGGCGGCGCGGTCGCGGTCGCGGTGCGCGACTACGGAGTGGGGCTCAAGCCCGGCGAGGCGACCCGTGTGTTCAGCCGCTTCTGGCGAGCCGACCCGGCACGCGCACGTACCACCGGTGGTACGGGGCTGGGGCTGTCCATCGCCCTGGAGGACGCGCGGTTGCACGGAGGCTGGCTGCAGGCCTGGGGCGAGCCTGGCGGCGGCTCGCAGTTCCGGCTGACACTGCCGCGGACCGCTGACGAGCCGCTGAGGGGCTCGCCCCTACCCCTGGAGCCCAAGGACTCGCGGCGCAGCCGCGGGCCGAACGACGCGGGGGTGCCCGTCGGAGGTACGAAGAAGCTGGCGACGGTGCCCGCGCAGGCCGGTGACGGCGCCGTGCCGCCGATGCCGCCGCGAGCGCTGCTGGCCCCGCGGTTGGCGGGCGCGGTGGATCCGGCGGCGCTGCCCGGCAACGGCGCTCGTGTGGTGCCGCGGCCCACGGTCGACGCGCGCGGTGCCGCCCCGGTACCCGAGGGGCCCGGGGAGCCTGGAGAGATGCCGCCCAAGGGCGACCCGGGAACCGGCGAGGAGCCCGGTCAGTTGAAGCAAGGGGGGGGAAACTCGTGGGCGCTGACGGCAAGCGGGTCGGCCGACGGCGTCCGATGCGGATAGTGGCGTATGTCGGCTGCGGAGCCGTTCTGCTGACCGGGTGCGCCTCGATGCCGGACAGCGGGGATCTGCGCGATGTCGAGGCCTCGCAGCGACCGGACGCGCAGGTCCGGGTCTTCGCGATGCCGCCGCGGGAGAACGCTCGGCCCGACGAGATCGTGCAAAGCTTCCTCGAGGCGCTGACCAGCGACGATCCGCAGTTCGAGACGGCGAAAAGGTACCTGACCAAGGACGCCCGGAACACGTGGCAGCCCTACCGTTCGACCACCGTGCTCGCGGACGGGCCGAGCGCCGTGAAGCACAACGGCAGCCGGGAAGCGACCGGTGACTACGAGTACGCCCTGACCGGCGACAAGGTCGCCGAGGTGGACAGGCAGTTTGCGTACGAGCCCGCCGAAGGGACGTACAACGAGAGGGTGCATCTCACGCAGCAGGAGGAGGCGGACGGCACCAGGCAGTGGCGCATCGACTCACTGCCGCAGGGCGTGGTGCTGGGCAGGTCCGACTTCCAGCGCCACTACGTCTCCGTCAACAAGTACTACTTCGCGTCCAACTCGCCAAGCGCCGACCGGCCCGGGACCGTGGCCGATCCCGTCTACGTGCGCCGGCAGGTCGATCCGGTGACGCATATGGTCAGGGCGCTCCTGAAAGGGCCGACCAGGTGGCTCGCGCCGGTTGTCAGGTCCAGCTTCCCCACCGGTGTGGCGCTGCGGAAGGGCGTCCAGACGCTTACGCCCGACGACCAGAACAAGCTGACGGTGCCGTTGAACAGGAAGGCCGATGGCGTCGGGCAGTCCCAGTGCAGCGAGATGGCGGCCCAGCTCCTCTACACCCTCCAGGACTTGACGCCCACGGGAATCGACGAGGTGGAGCTGCAGCGCTCGGACGGCTCGCAGCTGTGTGTGCTCGGCGAGAACCGGGCCGAGATCATCGCCTCGCACGGCACGGGAAAGCATGCCGATTACGAGTACTTCATCGACGGCGACCACCGGCTCGTACGGATACCGGCCGGCACCAACCAGGAGCCCACTCCGGTGCCCGGTGCGCTCGGTGAAGGTGACACGGAGCTGCGGGCGGCCGCGATATCTCGGGACGAGGAGAGCGCGGCCGGGGTGTCGCTCGACGGGCGTTCGCTGTACGTCGGGTCGCTCACGTCGGGCGGTTCACTCGGCGATCCCGTGATCCGGAGCAAGGCGAAAACGCAGGAGGACGGGCTGACGACGCCCAGTTGGGACGCGAGCGACGACCTGTGGGTGGCCGACCGCGACCCGAGGGAGGCCCGGCTGCTCCTGCTGGAGAAGGGCCGGGACGAGCCGCTGGAGGTCAAAACGCCCGGGATCGAGGGACAGATCGAGGCGGTGCGGGTGGCCGCCGACGGTGTGCGCATCGCGCTGATCGTGCAGAAGGCCGGCAAGACCTCGCTGCTCATCGGACGGATCGAGAGGCAGGACGGGGCAACCGGACGGCCCGTCGTCACGATCCACGAACCGCGGTCCGTGGCGCCGCAGCTGGAGGAGGCCACGGCCATGTCCTGGGCCGGGGACAGCAGACTGGTCGTAGTGGGGCAGGAGAAGGGCGGCGTGCAGCAGATTCGGTACGTCCAGGTCGACGGCTCCACACCGGTCGGCCCGGCGCCCTCCGCGCTCACCGGTGTGAAGGAGATCGCCGCCTTTGAGGACGAACGGCTGCCGCTGGTGGCGCACTCGGAGGACGGGATCGTGCGGCTCTCGTCCGGTTCGCAGTGGCAGAAGGTGGTCAAGTTGGGGACGGCGCCGGTTTATCCGGGGTAGCCGGTCTGTCGGCGTGGCCGGTGGCTGGTGGCCGGTGGTGGCCGGTGGTGGCCGGTGGTGGCCGGTGGTGGCCGGTGGTGGCCGGTACTGGATTACTGGGGTACTGGGGTATCCGGTCCGTAGGCGGTAGCCGATCTGTGTCCGTCCCGGAAGGGACCCCACTCTTGGGCTTTCTCCAGCTACTCCTGGGTATTTCCTGGTCCCCGCGCGCCCCCCCCGTGTGAGGGACGGCGGTCTGCCGGTTGCGTGGCGTTGTCCACAGAAAGTTGTCCACAGGAGTGGCCGGGAAGCTCAGGCGTCGGTAACAGTGGTGGGCATGCGAGGGTGGTGGCAGGACCTCACCGATCTGGTGCTGCCGGCCGAGTGTGGAGGCTGCGGAAGGCCTCGTACGGTGCTCTGTCCGGGGTGCCGTGCCGCCCTGATGAGGGCCGCACCGCGCCGGGTGCGACCGGTGCCCGAGCCGCCGGGGCTGCCTGTCGTGCACGCGGCGGCTCCGTACGAGGACGAGGTGCGGGCGGCGCTCCTCGCCCACAAGGAACGGGGCGCGCTGATGCTCACGGGGCCGCTGGGAATGGCGCTCGCGGGAGCCGTGCGGGCGGGGTCCGTCTTCGGCGGCGGGCCCGGAGCGCCGTTGCTGCTCGTTCCTGTGCCCTCCGCGCGGCGGGCGGTGCGGGCGCGGGGGCATGACCCGACGCGGCGGATCGCGCGTGCGGCGGCGGGTGAGCTGCGGCGTGCGGGGACGCCGGCCCGGGTGCTCGCGGTGCTGCGGCAGCGGCGTGCGGTGGCTGACCAGTCGGGGCTCGACTCACGGCAACGCCTGGACAATCTTGCGGGCGCCCTGGAGGTGGCCTCCGGTGGCGCCCGGCTGCTGGCCCACGGCGGCGGTGTCGTGATCGTGGACGACCTGATGACGACGGGCGCGTCCCTGACGGAGGCGGCGCGGGCTTTGCAGGGCGCTCTCGCGGAGGGGGACGGCGTCTACGCACAGGCCGGCGGTGCGTACGGCCAGGTGTCACGAAGAACGCCGGGGGAAGAGATGCCACAAGCCACGAGGGCCAGGGAGGATCGGCCACAAGCGGTCGCGGGAACGGGCGGTCCGGACGGCACCGAAGACATGATCAGTGCGGCTGTCGTCGCCGCCTCTCCGGCTTCCTTCGAAAGAAAACGGAACTGAGTAAGAAGTTGCGTCGTTGCAGGTAACGAGAGGTTCAGTACAACTGAATGGAGGTACACGGCAGTAAAGGGTGACGACATCCGTCCAGGCGAGATATGTTCGGTTGTGAGGGTAATGGCGGACGCCGTCCCTCGCATATCGGAATGCCGTGCCGTGGATTTTCTGTAATCACTCGTGGCGGTGGGGTGGAGATCTCGCCTGCGGGGGAGGAGGAGGTGGAAAGTCACCAAGTCCGAGGCTCCGGGACTTGCTGGAGCCTGGTGCAAAAGGGAGATGCTCCGCCATCGACGCGGAGTGATCCGGGAACGGAGTTCTGCGTGGACATCGTCGTCAAGGGCCGCAAGACCGAGGTGCCGGAGCGGTTCCGTAAGCACGTGGCCGAGAAGCTGAAGCTGGAGAAGATCCAGAAGCTCGATGGCAAGGTGATCAGCCTCGACGTCGAGGTGTCCAAGGAGCCCAACCCCCGACAGGCCGACCGCAGCGACCGAGTGGAGATCACGCTCCACTCCCGCGGTCCGGTGATCCGGGCGGAGGCAGCGGCCAGCGATCCGTACGCGGCGCTGGACCTGGCGACCGACAAGCTGGAAGCCCGGCTGCGTAAGCAGCATGACAAGCGCCGCACGCGCCGTGGCACCGGCAGGCTCTCGGCCGCCGACGTAGCCGACAGCGTGCCGGGCGCGGCGACGCTCAACGGGAACGGCAGCGTCGTCCACGAGGAAGAACCCGACGCAGTGCCGACCAAGAAGATCGGTTCCCTCGAGGTGAAGGGCGAAGGCCCCCTCGTTGTGCGTGAGAAGACCCACGTCGCTTCTCCGATGACGCTCGACCAGGCTCTCTACGAGATGGAGCTGGTGGGGCACGACTTCTATCTTTTCGTCGACTCCGAAACCAAGGAACCGAGTGTCGTCTACCGGCGGCACGCATACGACTACGGCGTCATCCACCTCAGCACGGACCCGATGGTCGCCCAGGCGCAACAGCCTTCGGCGGGTGGGGCGCTCGGCGGCTGACCTCCCCCGGTGAGCGCTGAGCCGGTGCCCCTGGAGTGCGCGTACGCCGCCCAGGGGCACCGGTGTGCGCCCCCTCGAGTCCCGTTCCGTCACCGCACTGTCGTCCGGGCATGAAATCATGGCCGTACCGGCCCCAACGGGTCGGGCATTGCCTGCCGTTGCTGTTGGCGTTGGCGATGGCACAGGAAAACAGGCCACGGCCTTCAGGGGGAGGAACGATGGCGGACAGCTTCGGACCGATGCATGACGAGGATGCCGACGACGGCGTTGTCGGCATGGGCCCGGGGGCGGGCTCCCCACGCAAGGAACCCATCCGGGTCCTTGTCGTGGACGACCACGCCCTCTTCCGTCGCGGCCTGGAAATCGTGCTCGCCGCCGAGGAGGACATCCAGGTCATCGGGGAGGCGGGCGACGGGGCCGAGGCGGTCGACAAGGCCGCCGATCTGCTGCCCGACATCGTGCTGATGGATGTACGCATGCCGAAGCGCGGCGGTATCGAGGCGTGCACCTCCATCAAGGAGGTGGCTCCCAGCGCGAAGATCATCATGCTGACGATCAGTGACGAGGAGGCCGACCTCTACGACGCGATCAAGGCGGGCGCCACCGGCTATCTGCTCAAGGAGATCTCCACGGACGAGGTGGCCACGGCCATTCGCGCGGTCGCTGACGGGCAGTCGCAGATCAGCCCCTCGATGGCATCGAAGCTGCTCACGGAGTTCAAGTCGATGATCCAGCGCACCGACGAGCGGCGCCTGCTGCCGGCGCCCCGGCTCACCGATCGCGAGCTGGAGGTGCTCAAGCTCGTGGCCACGGGGATGAACAACCGGGATATTGCCAAGGAGTTGTTCATCTCCGAGAACACCGTGAAGAACCATGTGCGCAACATCCTGGAGAAGTTGCAGCTGCACTCCAGAATGGAGGCCGTGGTGTACGCGATGCGGGAGAAGATCCTCGAGATCCGCTAGGGCATGTCTGGAGTTCTGCTGCTGCTGGGGCGGGGCTTCAGTTCCGCCGCACGGCCGGCAGATACGGCGCCGTTGAGGGCAGCCCCACATCGGATGGGAGGAGGGAGCCGACCCAGCAGTCACGGCGTACACCCTTGTTGTTGATGCCGGAGCGCAGGAGGCCCTCGATGGTGAAGCCGGCGCGCTCTGCGACCGTGCGGGAACCCGTGTTGCCGACCTCCGCCCGCCACTCCACGCGATCGAGCGCCAGGTCCGTGAAGGCCCACCGGGACGCGGTGAGCACTGCCTCGGTGATGTAACCGTTGCCCCGGTGCTGCTTCGTTGCCCAGAAACCGATCTCGCCGACACCCAGGGACCGCATGGTGAGGCCGAGCGTGCCGACGAGTTCACCGGCGGCCGACAGGAAGATTCCGAAGGTGAACATCGAGGAGTCCGCCCAGCCATCGGGCGCCATCTGCTCGGTGAAGCCCGTCGCATGCTCACGCAGATAGGGCGAGGGGATGGGGATCCAGCGCTGGATGTCGGGGTCCTGGCAGGCGTCGTAAACGGCGTCGGTGTCGTGTGTTCCCACCGGGCGCAGAAGGAGCCGCTCGGAGGTCAGTGTGACGGGGTCCATCGACCGATTCTGCTCGGCCTGCCACAGGGAAGCCATCATTTCGCCCCTCAGTGACGGCTCGGTTACTTTTCGCTGCGCTGGTGCGGCACCTTCTGCAACTCCCGCCCGTTGTCCTGATGGCTGTCCCTGGCGGACCTCCCGACCCGGTGGGGTCCTCGCATACGATGGCCGTTGCTCAATACGTAATCGAAACCGACCGTCCGGCCCGACCGGCAAGGAGATAAACCCCCGTGTCCGTCCTCTCGAAGATCATGCGTGCAGGCGAAGGCAAGATCCTGCGCAAGCTGCACCGCATCGCGGACCAGGTCAAGTCCATCGAAGAGGACTTCGTCGACCTCTCCGACGCCGAGCTGCGGGCCCTCACCGATGAGTACAAGCAGCGGTACGCCGACGGTGAGAGCCTCGACGATCTGCTGCCGGAGGCCTTCGCCACCGTTCGCGAGGCCGCCAAGCGCGTCCTCGGGCAGCGCCACTACGACGTGCAGATGATGGGCGGCGCGGCGCTCCACCTCGGTTATGTCGCTGAGATGAAGACCGGTGAGGGCAAGACTCTGGTCGGCACGCTGCCCGCGTATCTGAACGCCCTCTCTGGAGAGGGCGTTCACCTCATCACGGTCAACGACTACCTGGCCGAGCGTGACTCCGAGATGATGGGCCGCGTCCACAAGTTCCTCGGCCTGACCGTCGGCTGCATCCTGGCCAACATGACGCCGGCCCAGCGCCGCGAGCAGTACGCGTGCGACATCACGTACGGCACGAACAACGAGTTCGGGTTCGACTACCTGCGCGACAACATGGCGTGGTCGCAGGACGAACTGGTGCAGCGTGGCCACAACTTCGCGATCGTCGACGAGGTCGACTCGATCCTCGTCGACGAGGCGCGTACGCCACTGATCATCTCCGGCCCGGCCGATCAGGCCACCAAGTGGTACGGCGACTTCGCCAAGCTGGTCACACGCCTGAAGAAGGGCGAGGCGGGCAACAGCCTCAAGGGCATCGCAGAGACCGGCGACTACGACGTCGAGGAGAAGAAGCGCACCGTCGCCATCCACGAGTCCGGCGTCACCAAGGTCGAGGACTGGCTGGGCATCGACAACCTCTACGAGTCGGTGAACACCCCGCTGGTGGGCTACCTGAACAACGCCATCAAGGCCAAGGAGCTCTTCAAGAAGGACA
>CAMLJW010000041.1 GCA_946480485.1 uncultured Streptomyces sp.
TTGCCCCAGACGATCATCCGGAACTTGCTGGTGAACTCCGGGGTGCACGTGGTCAGGGTGATGTAGCGGCCGGCCTTGTGGAAGCCCGACCCCTTGGGAATCGCGTCGAGGACGGCCGAGTTGCTCGGCGACGTCACCGGCAGTATCGACGCCATCTTGTAGACGAAGTACTTGTCCTGTGTCTCGACGATGATCGGGTCGCCCGGCTTCAGCCGGTTGATGTACCGGAACGGTTCGCCATGCGTGTTGCGGTGCCCGGCGAGCCCGAAGTTGCCCGTCTTCGCGTCCGGCATCGCCGTCTTCAGGCCCTCCTCGGCATAGTGACCGACCATGCCGCGGTCGAGAACCCGCTTCTTGTCGGTGCCCTCGGCTATCGGCACGACCACGTCCAGCTTCGGAATGTGCAGGAGGGCGAAGCCCTGCCCGGGCTCGAACGCACCCGGACTCCGCTTCCCGCTCGCCCAGTCGTTCTGCAGGTTGTTCGCCTCACTGCCCGCCTGCGCGTGCGCCCGGACGTTCGTCCACCACAGCTGGTACGTCACAAACAGCAGCATCAGCACGCCGATGGTGATGAACACCTCGCCGATCGCCCGGCTGGCCATCACGGCTGCCCCGGGCTTCCGCGCCCGCGCCGCCCGCCGCGCCTCCACACGCGTAAGAGGCGCCCCGCTGGGCCCTGCCGGCCGTTCCTGAGCCCCGTCGACCCCGCCGACCCCACTGGGTCCGCGGTGCCGCCCGTAGCGCTTGGCGGCTTTGCGCCGGGCCGCGCGGCCACCGGAGGCAGGCCGCGTGCGCGCCGCAGCTATGGACCCGCTGTCCGGAACGCGCAGCGCGACGGTCTCTTCGTCGATCGAGGGAAGTTCCTCGTACGACTGCGCGTACACCTCCTCCTGCAAAGCCTCTGCGTACGAGGGCTTTCCGTACGGAGCCTCTGCGGACGAGGGCGAGGACGGAGGCTCCGCGTACGACGTCTGCTCCCCGTACCAGTCCCGGGCGTATCCCTGCGCGTCGTACCACTCCTGCTCCGCCGCGCCATGCTCCACCGCGCCAGCGCCTCCGTACGCGACAGCCCCTCCGTACGCGGTGTCCTCACCGTACGAAGCGGCACTCTCGCGCTCGGGGCGCAGGGCGGTCACGCCGTGGCCCTGCCCACCACCGGGGCAAGCCCCGTCGACCTGGCCAGGGCCCCCTCGTCGCCACACTCCACCAGCCAGTTCGCCAGCATGCGGTGGCCGTGCTCGGTCAGCACGGACTCGGGGTGGAACTGCACCCCCTCGACAGGCAGCTCACGATGCCGCAGCCCCATGATGATCCCGTCGTGCGTACGAGCCGTGACCTCCAGCTCGCCCGGTACGGTCCCCGGCTCGGCGGCCAGCGAGTGGTAACGCGTCGCCGTGAAAGGCGACGGCAGCCCCGCGAAGACGCCCCGGCCCTCGTGCTCGACGAGCGAGGTCTTGCCATGCAGCAGCTCGGGCGCACGGTCCACCACGCCTCCGTACGCCACCTGCATCGACTGCATGCCGAGACAGACCCCGAAGACGGGAACGCCGGTCGCGGCGCAGTGGCGGACCATGTCGATACAGACACCGGCCCCCTCCGGAGTGCCCGGACCCGGCGAGAGCAGCACACCGTCGAAGCCGTCCCGGGCGTGCGCCGTCGACACCTCGTCGTTGCGCAGCACCTCGCACTCGGCGCCCAGCTGGTACAGGTACTGGACCAGGTTGAAGACAAAGCTGTCGTAGTTGTCGACGACGAGAATCCGCGCGCTCACTGGTTGTCCACCGTCACATCGTTGAAGGGCAGCAGCGGTTCGGCCCACGGGAAGACGTACTGGAACAGCACGTAGACCACCGCGACCACGAGTACGAGCGAAATCAGCGCCCGAACCCACGAGTTTCCCGGCAGATGCCGCCAGATCCAGCCGTACATGCCGTCCCTTCCGTCGCCGTACCACACCAGACTAACGGCGCGGTGCCTCAGGTTTCCCAGCCTCCACAGGCTGCGTGGCGTCAAGGTGCGCCCAGACGACAAGCCGATGGCTGTGACCGGTTCCGGTTCACAGGCCGTCAGCGTCGGACAACGGCCCGCGCTCGTGTACCCGGACCTCCTCGGCACGGGCCGATGACCGCGATGTCGCTGGGCGACGTCTCGCAGTGCTTGGTATCGACTGAACGTCCTGATGATCACTCACACCGGCAGCTCCCGATGGGCTTACTCCACAGGCTTCGCGTAGTGGAGATCCACGGTGCCCGAGTAGCCGGGAAGAGTCACCGCCCCGCCCTCCTCGACCTTCCAGCCGAGCCCGTAGACGTTGACGTACACCATGTAGTTCTGGATCGCCAGGGACGCCGTGAGGGCCTTGTGCAGCTTCTCCGGGTCGCCGACCGCGGTGATCTTGTACGGCGGCGAGTAGACGCGGCCCTGGAGGATCAGGGTGTTGCCGACGCAGCGTACGGCGCTGGTGGAGATCAGCCGCTGGTCCATGACCTTGATGCCCTCGGCCCCGCCCTGCCACAGGGCGTTGACCACGGCCTGCAGATCCTGCTGGTGGATGACCAGGTAGTCGGGCTGCGGCTCGGGATAGCCGGGCAGCTTGGCGGTGGCGTTCGGGGGCGCGTCGTTGAGCGTGACCGTGATGGCCTTGCCCCTGAGCCTCTGGGTGCCCGCGTTCTCCTCCAGGGCCTCGAGCTTCTCGTCCTTCGCCGTCGTACGGCCGTCGTCACGCTCGGCCAGCGCCTCGATGTCGTCGCGCAGCGTCGCGTTGCTCTCGTCGAGCCGGCCGTTCTTGTGGCTGCGTTCCTGAATGAGATCGGAGAGCTTCAGCAGCGAGGCGTCCGTGCGGATGTTTGTGCCTTTGGCCGTGTTGAAGCTCGTGAAGAAGATCAGCCCGGCGAGGGCGAACACAGCAGCGGTCAGCACCCGTACCGACCGGAAACGCCGGATACGGGCAGGGCTGGAACCCGCCTGGGGCGAGTCGGCAGAATTGCTCAACGTACCCTTATCTCCTTCGGCGCCGCGGAAGCACTACGCTAACGGACGCCCCGGGGAGCCCTGAGAAGTCCCCTTGTACGCTGCCCTGGAGCCAGCCCACGTCCCCTGCGCGGCCACGCAGCGCATCGACAGGAGAGACCCTCGTGCCGAAGTCACGTATCCGCAAGAAGGCCGACTACACGCCTCCCCCGGCGAAACAGGCGACCAACATCAAGCTGACCAGCCGTTCCTGGGTCGCCCCGGTCATGCTGGCCATGTTCCTCATCGGCCTGGCCTGGATCGTCGTTTTCTATGTGACAAACGGCTCGCTGCCGATGGATTCCCTCGGCAACTGGAACATCGTGGTCGGCTTCGGCTTCATCGCGGCGGGATTCGGCGTTTCGACGCAGTGGAAGTAGCGCGGCCCCCGGTGTCGGGGGCCTGAGGGGTGAGCGCCGACCCCCGTTGTCCACCGAGTTATCCACAGCTGTCCACAGCCGGTGGAAAACTCAGAAGATCTGTGGATAACCCATCCGGGGTTGACGCCGATATGACTGATCCACCGGGATGGGAAGCCTGTTCGCCCCCTGTCCTGCCTGGGGAAACCCAGGTCAGAGGCAGGGGGCACAGCCGTTCCCGCACACCATGCACAAGATCCAGAACAGTCTGTGGACAACACCGGTCCCTCAGGTGAGCTGACCGGTCCTGACCAGTGTCATGACTACAACGGCGACCAGGACCAGCGCAGATACGCCGTACTGGATCAGAGCCCGCCGCTCGCGGGGCGCGTGGACCATCGCGTAACCGATCACCACGCCGCCGACCAGGCCGCCGATGTGGGACTCCCAGGCGATGTTGCTCCACCCGAAGGTGAAGATCAGGTTGATCACCAGCAGGGCGATGACCGGGCGCATGTCGTGGTTCAGCCGCCGTATGAGGACGGCGGTCGCACCGAAGAGCCCGAAGATCGCACCGGAGGCGCCGAGCGACGGCTGGTTCGGCGCGGCGATCAGATACGTGAGTGCGCTGCCCGCCAGGCCGGAGACCCCGTACACGGCGATGTATCGGGCGCGGCCGAGGGCGGCTTCCAGGGGGCCGCCGATCCACCACAGGCTGAGCATGTTGAAGGCGATGTGGATGACGCTGCCGTGCAGGAACATCGCCGTCACCAGCCGGTACCACTGCCCCTCCGCGACGCCCTCGACACCTCCGAGGCCCGGCACATATGCACGGCCGAGGAGCTCGAAGTTCTGGGTGAAGCGGTCGCCCACCGAGAGCTGGACCAGGAAGAGGGCGAGGTTGAGACCGATGAGGACTTTGGTGACGAGCCGGGGGTCCGCGGCGATCGTGCCGCCCACGAGGGTGCGCGGCCGGGTGGCCGTCGGCGAGTGGCCCGTGCCGGAGCCGCTGCGAACGCATTCGGGGCACTGGAAGCCAACCGAGGCGTTGACCATGCATTCGGGGCAGATGGGGCGCTCGCAGCGGGTGCAGCCGATGGCCGTCTCCCGGTCCGGGTGCCGGTAGCAGGTGGGCAGACTGTGGGCTTCCTGCGGGCCCTGTGGGCTGCCTGGCGCCTGGTCCATGGGTCCCCTCATTCTTCGTACGCGGGCGCACGGCGGTGGTCCAGGGGCGCATACCCGACGCACCGCCCCGCCCTTCCTTCTACGGATGGGCGAGGCGAATTGGTTCCCTGGCGGGCACGATGCCCAAGGCTTGGCCTCGGCGGCGTTCGGCCTCGGCGGATTGGTGCGGCTGTAGCGGGGCAGCTTCAGCCGGTCGGTCCGGTCTCTGCGGATCGCTCGGTCCGACCTCAGCGGGTCTCGACGGCGACCGACTCGATGACCACGTCATGGACCGGGCGGTCGGTACGCGGATTGGTCTGCGTCGAGGCGATGGCGTCCACGACCTTCTGGCTGGCCGCGTCGGTGACCTCGCCGAAGATGGTGTGCTTGCGCGTCAGCCATGCCGTCGGGGAGACGGTGATGAAGAACTGCGAGCCGTTGGTACCCGGGCCGGCGTTTGCCATGGCGAGCAGATACGGCTTGTCGAAGGCCAGGTCCGGATGGAACTCGTCCTCGAACCGGTAACCGGGACCGCCCGTGCCGTTGCCCAGGGGGTCACCGCCCTGGATCATGAATCCGCTGATCACCCGGTGGAAGACCGTGCCGTCGTACAGCTTGTCCGTGGACTTCACACCGGTTTCCGGGTTGATCCACTCACGCTCGCCCTTGGCGAGCTCGACGAAGTTCCGGACCGTTTTAGGCGCGTGGTTCGGCAGGAGCCGCACTTCGATGTCGCCTCGGTTGGTCTTCAGGGTGGCGTAGAGCCGCTCAGCCACGATCTGCCTTCCGTTGTCCTTTGTGACTCCCCGATCCTCGCACGGACCGCGCCACCCGTCTGTTGTCACCGCTGTCGCGAGCTGCTTCCCACCAAGCAGGCGCACGGTCCAGGGAATCCGTGGCATTGTCGTCGATAAGGACCCATTGCATCATATTGATCATGCATTGTCCCGAGTACGTCCGTAGTTGGTGTTCATGACCCAGATGCCCGTCATCGGGTGCCCCAGAGCACCCCGAGAGGCATGATCCCGATAAGGATGGAAAGGTGAACTGTGACTTCCTGGGGGATCGCCCCACATCCCTACGTACGCCACCGAGGAGGAGGATCCCGTGACCCGCATCGACAGCGTGCGCGCCGCGACCGGCTCGGCGAAGGACAGCGTGCAGCACGCCGCGGAAGTGGTGGCGCCCTACGCCGACACGGCCAAGGAGCGAGCCGCGCACTATGCGCACGAAGCACGCGTGAGGCTCGCGCCGAAGATGTCGTCCGCCGCTCACCAGGCCGCCGAGCAGGCTCGTACGCAGTACGGCGCCCATCTCGCGCCGCGCCTCGAGCAGGCACGCACCCATGTGCCACCGAAGGTCGACCACGCCGCGCGCGAAGCCGCGGTGCGTACACGTAAGGCCGCCCGGCAGGCCGCCGACTACTCCCGGCCGAGGATCGAGCAGGCCAGGGCAGCGGCCGGGCCCGCACGACAGGAGGCCGCGTCCCGCAGCGCGGCGGCGCTGGCGGGTCTGCGCGGCCGGGTCTCGCCCAAGGAGATCGAGAATCTGGCTCGCAGGCGCCGGCGCCGGGCCAGGGCGGGGCGCTTCGCCAAGGGGCTGACGGTGCTGGGCTTCCTGGTAGGCAGCGCGTTCGCCGCCTGGAAGTGGTGGGACAAGCAGGCCAATCCTGACTGGCTGGTGGAACCGTCGGCCGCTACTGAGGTGCCGGACAGCGGTCGGCTGACCTCGGTCGACGGCAGCGGCCGGGACGTACTCGACCCCGGGGTCGAGGCCAAGCAGGCCGGGGCAGAGGCGGAGGCGGCGGAACGCCACCAACAGGGCGAGCGCGGCGAAGGCGGCGAACCCGGCTGACGCCTCCCTCCGTATCCACTCATCGTCAATCGTATCGACGCGGCACATCCACTGGCATCAACTCCGCTGCCGGGCTGAGGACTTGAGGGCTCAGCCCCACAGCGATGTTTCACCCCGAAGATCCCGCCCAGCTCCTTCAGCGGAGCACTCTGTCTGGGCATCCGTAAAGGGCCGATGAGCAGGGCACCGTCCAAGACGGCGAGCGGGGTAACCAGAGCTCGGCGGGCCCGTGCCGCAGCGCACACGTAGGCGCTGTCTCCCCGATCGGGACCCGAGCCGGATCAGGGGTGCCATGTCGGTAGCAGCGTTACGGAATATGCCGGGGTTTCATCAGATGGTGTTACTCAGTCGCTGTTCAGCCGCTTCGCTGTTCGTCTGTTGCTGATGATCGGAGGGTGTCCGTCGTCGTTGGGGAGTGCTGTCCGTTGCCTTGGCGTTGCCGGCCTCATGCACCCATCCCCACAACCGAAATGACTCATCGTGCATTTGACTCCGCATGAGCAGGAGCGCTTGCTGATCCACGTGGCGGCCGACGTAGCAGAACGGCGTCGTGCTCGGGGGCTGCTCCTCAACTATCCCGAGGCCATAGCCCTGTTGACCGCTCACGTCTTCGAGGCGGCGCGTGACGGGAAGAACGTCAGCGACGTCATGGATTCGGGCCGACAGTTGCTCACCCGCGCCGACCTGATGGACGGCGTCCCGGAGATGATCAACAACGTCCAGGTGGAGGCGACCTTCCCGGACGGCACCAAGCTGGTCACGATCCACGACCCCATCCCGGAGGCCGCCGAGGAGCCCGTGGTCCACCCAGGCAAGATCGAGCACCCCAAGCCTCCGCGTAAGGCGAGCTGCCCGGTCGACTGCGACGACACCGACCCGTCTGCTTGTTGCGACGCGTGCGACGACACCGCGTCCTGGCACGAGTCGATCAAGTTCAACAAGGACCTGCAGGGCGACGCGCAGAAGAAGACCATCAAGGTCAGAAACACGTCTGACCGTCCCATTCAGGTCGGCTCCCACTACCACTTCGCCGAGGCCAACCCCGGGCTCACGGTGATCGAGAGCCCCGTCGGCACGCCCGCGAGCGATCCACTGCTCTGGAACTGCGTCGAGGCCAAGGGGCGCAGGCTCAACATCGCCGCGGGCAAGTCCGTGCGGTTCGAGCCGGGCGACGAGTGCTGCGTCGAGCTGGTGGAGATCGCGGGCGAAGCCAAGGGTGGCAAGACCAGCAAGATTCAGGGCCTGCGCAAGGGGATCGTCCGATGAGCCGCTACGAGAGTGCCAGCAACGAGCTGAAGCGCACGGAATACACCACCCTCTACGGGCCCACCACCAAGGACCGCGTCCGCCTGGCCGACACGGACCTCACGGTCGAGATCGAAGCCGACTGGGCCGGTGGGCCGCAGAACAGCGGCAACGAGATGATCTTCGGCGGCGGCAAGGTGATCCGGGAGTCCATGGGCATGTCCCACATCCCGAGGAACGGGCTCAAGGACAAGGACCCCAAACCCGTGGATACGGTCATCACGGGGGCGCTGATCCTCGATTGGTGGGGTGTGGTCAAGGCCGACGTCGGCATCAGGGACGGCGACATTTTCGCCGTCGGCAAGGCGTACAACCCCGAGACGATGGATGCGATCTCGTCGTTCGAGGAACCCGTGCGCGACCTGGAGACCGACCTGCCGCGATGGCAGCCGGAGAACTTCGTGGTGGGGCCGAACACCGAGGTGATCGCCGGCAACGGCCGGATCCTGACCGCGGGCGGTGTGGACACCCACGTGCACTTGATCTGCCCCGGAGAGATCCATGAGGCTCTGGCCTCGGGCGTGACCACTCTCATCGGCGGCGGCACCGGTCCCGCCGAGGGCAGCACGGCCACCACCGTGACCCCAGGCGCGTGGCACATCACCCGCCTCTTCGAGGCGCTGGACGAGTTCCCGGTCAACATCGGCCTGCTCGGCAAGGGCAGCACGATGAACAAGCAGGCGCTGAACGAGCAGGTGGACGCCGGGATCATCGGGTTCAAGGTGCACGAGGACTGGGGTGCCACACCCGCGGTGATCGACCAGGCGCTGAAGGTCTGCGAGGACCGCAAGATCCAGCTCGCCCTGCACGCCGACTCGTGCAACGAGTCCGGGTTCCTGGAGGACACCAAGAAAGCCATCGGCGGGCGTTCCATCCACATCTTCCACGTCGAGGGCGCCGGCGGCGGTCATGCCCCGGACATGATCGAGCTGGTCAAGGAGCCCAACATCCTGCCCGCCTCGACCAACCCCACCCGGCCCCTGACGGTGAACACCGTCAAGGAGCACGTGGACATGATGGTCGTGTGCCACCACCTCAACCCGGACATCCCGGCGGACCTGGCCTACGCGGATTCGCGCATCCGGCCGTCCACCATGGCCGCGGAGGACCTCCTCCACGACATGGGCGCCATCTCGATGATGTCCTCGGATGCCCAGGCGATGGGGCGCATCGGCGAGATGGTCATGCGAACCTGGCAGACCGCGCACGTCATGAAGGGCCGCTACGGCACACTGCCGGAAGACCTGAAGTACGCGAACGTCCGGACGATCGACGAGGACAACCGCGACAGGGATTCGCGAAAGAAGGTCAAGCACACCTTCCATGCGGGCAGCCGGATGCCGAACGACAACTTCCGGGCTCGTCGGTACGTCGCGAAGTACACGATCAATCCGGCGCTCACGCACGGAATCGACCACCGTATCGGTTCCGTGGAGAAGGGGAAGCTAGCCGACCTGGTGCTGTGGGAGCCGAAGTTCTTCGGCGTCAAGACGCACATGGTCCTCAAGGGCGGACAGATCGCTTACGCGCAGTGCGGCGACGCCAACGCCTCGATCACGACGCCGCAGCCCTACCTGCCGCGGCCGGTCTGGGGATCCACCGGTCGCGCTCCGGGGAGCAACTCGGTGAACTTCGTCGCCCCGGATGCCGCGGCCGACTTGAACAAGCGGTTCGACCCCACCAGGCCGAGCAGCAACCCGGGTGTGGAGACGGACACGGTCCGTCTCCACAAGAAGTTCGTCGCGCTCAAGGACACCGTGCGGGACGTCAAGAAGGAGCACATGAAGCTGAACAACGCGTTGCCCACGGGCCTCGAAGTCGACCACAACAGCTTCGAGGTCACCATCGGCGGCGCGACGACGGGCGACGCCCGCACCCAGCTCGACGGTGTGACCATTCCACGCGCCTACGTCACTGAAGTCCCCATGGCACAGCGGTACTTCCTCTTCTGACGCCTGTGTTCTGGCCGGAGCCCTGGGGCGGGCAAGACGTGCCCGCCCCGGGGCCGCCGCCTCATCCTCGGATCCTGCGAAAGGCAGCCGCTCCGCCCATGAGCCGTGCAGCCCTGCTCCTGTTGGCCGACGGCCGCTTCCCCGCCGGTGGGCACGCCCACTCCGGCGGCGTCGAGGCCGCCATCGCGCACCACGCCGTACATGACACCGACAGCCTGGAGGCGTTCTGCCGCGGCCGTCTGCACACCGCCGGTCTCACCACGGCGGGACTGGCCGCCGCGGCCGCCGCCGGGTGTGACCCGCTGCTGCTCGACGCCGCCGCTGACGCGCGCACGCCCGTGCCCGCGCTGCGTGCCGTCGCCCGCAGGCTCGGCCGGCAGATGATGCGCGCGGCCCGCGCCACCTTCCCATCAGCTGAACTCGACCGGCTGGCCGCCGCACATCCGCACGGCGTTCACCAGCCCATCGTGCTGGGCCTCGCCGCCCGCGCCGCCGGGCTCGCCCCGGTGGACGCCGCCCATGCCGCCGCGTACGAGACCATCGGCGGCCCGGCCACCGCGGCGGTGCGCCTGCTGAGCCTCGACCCGCTCGACGCTTCGGGGCTCCTTGCCCGCCTCGGGCCCGAGACCGACGACGTCGCGCAAGCCGCGGCCGACGCCGCGACCCGCGCCCTGACCGAGGGCCTCGACGCCCTGCCGTCGGCCTCCTCCCCCCTGCTGGACATCACCGCCCAGCAGCACGCCGCCTGGACCGTCCGGCTCTTCGCCTCCTGAACCCCCACCACACCATTGTCGAAACGGAGTTGCCATGCACCTCGACCACACGGAGACCTTCCCCCAACGACACACGCACAGCGCCGAGCCGTTCCGCCCCGACGGCAGCCGACGTGCCCTGCGCGTCGGGCTGGGCGGCCCCGTCGGCTCCGGCAAGACCGCGACCGTCGCCGCCCTCTGCCGCACCCTGCGCGGCCACTGGCAGATCGCCGCCGTCACCAACGACATCTACACCCGTGAGGACGCCGAGTACCTGCTGCGCGAAGCCGTCCTGCCGCCCGAGCGCATCACCGCCGTCGAGACCGGCGCCTGCCCGCACACCGCCATCCGCGACGACATCTCCGCCAACCTCGAAGCCGTCGAGCACCTCGAAGAGACCATCCAGCACCTCGACCTCGTACTCGTCGAATCCGGCGGCGACAATCTCACCGCCACCTTCTCCAAGGGCCTCGTCGATGTACAGATCTTCGTCATCGACGTCTCCAGCGGCGACGACATCCCCCGCAAGGGCGGCCCCGGCATCACCACCGCCGACCTCCTCGTCATCAACAAGACCGACCTCGCCCCGTACGTCGGCGCCGACTTGGAAACCATGGCCGCCGACGCGAAGCGACAGCGCGGCGATCTTCCCGTCCTCTTCACCGACCTCACCTCTGACGACGGCGTCCGCGACGTCGCCGACTGGGTCACCGGCCACCTCGTCCCCTGGCGCGCCGAGGCAGCCGCCGTATGAGCCCCGTCCCCCGACTCGCCGCCGCCCGCGTCCCCGCGGCCGGCGGCGGCCCGGAGTCCGCCGGACACCCGCACGGCGTACGGGCCACGGCCCGGATCCGCGCCGCACACAACGGACGCGTCACCACCCTCCCCCAACTGCACAGCGACGGCCCCTTCCACCTGCGGCGGGTACGCAGCGACAGCAGCGCCGCCAGGGTGGGCATCATCGGCGCGATGAGCGCCCCGCTCGGTGGGGACCGGCTCACCCTCGACATCACCGTCGAGGACCACGCCGAACTGCACGTCACCACGGCCGCCGCCACGCTCGCCCTGCGCGGTCCCACCACCGACGCGGCCACCTACGACGTACGGCTCACCGTCGGGGAACACGCCCAGCTGCGCTGGCTGCCACAGCCTCTGATCAGCGCCGCCGGCAGCAACCTGCGACAGACGTACACCGTCGAACTCGCCGCCACCTCACGGCTGGTACTGCGAGAGGAACAGCTCCTGGGCCGGGCCGACGAGGAGGCGGGCCATCTCGTCAGCCGCATCCTCGTCCACCGCGCCGGGCACCCACTGCTCGACCAGCACACCGCGTACGGGACCCCGGAACCCGGCTGGGACGGCCCGGCCGTCCTGGGCGGACACCGCGCCGTAGGCCAACTCTTGGTCGTGGACCCGCGCCTCGACGTCCCACGGAGTCCCGTACTGATCGGCGAGGGCACCAAGGACGGGTGCGCCGTACTGGCACCGCTGGCAGGCGGCTCGGCACTGCTCGCCACCGCCGCGGCACCCACCGCTGCGACGCTGCGGGACCTACTCGACGCGGCACAGACGCACGCGCGGGCCCTCGCCCGCTGACACGAACGGGCCGCCGCCCGCTTGGGGCGGCGGCGGCCCACGTCCCCGGACTGTAGCCAGGTACCCGTCCAGGAACCGTCCGCACAGCTCGCGCTCCGCCGCGGCCGCAGGGACGCGGAGAACTCACGTTGCCGACCCGCTCACGGATCGCCTCCGCCGTCGCCCCGCCCCCCTTCGACCGCCTGTCGAGCGTAGGGAATCGACGGGGGAGCACGACCCCCCGCAAACCCCCGACGTCAAAGGGCTTCCGCGCTCCCGGTGAGTGCCGTCACGCCCGTCAATGGGCAAAAAAACACCCCTGACACCGCGTTTCCGCAGGTCAGAGGCGGTATACAAGTGGAGCCTAGGGGAGTCGAACCCCTGACATCTGCCATGCAAAGACAGCGCTCTACCAACTGAGCTAAGGCCCCGGAAGGGAAGCGTCCGCCGGAAGAATCTCCTCCCGATCGAGCGCCGCAGCCCAGAGTACCGGGTCACCCCCGGAATCCCCCAAAAAGATTGGGGGTCCCCGCGCACGACCACTCTCCGTAAGATGCTCGACGTGGTTCGCTACAGCGAACCACGGTACTTGGGGACGCGATGGGGAGACGCAATGGATGCCGCACAGCAGGAAGCAACCGCAAGAGCGCGGGAGCTGCAGCGGAACTGGTACGGGGAGCCGTTGGGGGCGCTCTTCCGTAAGCTCATAGACGACCTGGGCCTCAACCAGGCCCGTCTCGCGGGGGTACTGGGACTGTCCGCGCCGATGCTCTCACAGCTGATGAGCGGTCAGCGCGCCAAGATCGGTAACCCGGCAGTGGTCCAGCGGGTGCAGCTGCTGCAGGACCTCGCGGGTCAGGTCGCCGACGGCGCTGTGAGCGCCGCCGAGGCCACCGGGCGCATGGAGGAGATCAAGAAGTCACAGGGGGGCTCTGTGCTCAGCAACACCACGCAGTCGACGAGCAGTTCCGGCGCGCCCACGGTCAAACGCGTGGTCCGCGAAATTCAGTCGCTGCTGCGCTCCGTGTCAGCGGCGGGGGACATCATCGAGGCGGCGGACACCCTCGCCCCGAGCCACCCGGAACTGGCAGATTTCCTCCGGGTGTACGGCGCCGGCCGCACCTCCGACGCGGTCACGCACTACCAGTCCCACCAGGGCTGACCGGGCCGCTCGGCTGCTGAACACACCGCCGCCGGAGGGCTGTTGCGCCTGCCGGAAGCCGGAAGCCAGAAAGTCGGGCACCTCGATGAGGCACGCCGTGCCGACCGCCGAAAGGGGAGCGAGGCACGACCATGGGTGAGGTCTTCGCCGGCCGCTATGAGCTGGCCGACCCGATCGGGCGCGGGGGAGTCGGTGCGGTCTGGCGCGCCTGGGACCACCGGCGGCGCCGGTATGTGGCGGCCAAGGTCCTGCAACAGAGCGACGCGCACTCGCTGTTGCGCTTCGTGCGGGAGCAGGCGCTGCGGATCGATCACCCCCATGTGCTCGCGCCGGCCAGCTGGGCCGCCGACGACGACAAGGTCCTGTTCACCATGGACCTGGTCGGCGGCGGCTCGCTGGTCCACCTGGTCGGGGACTACGGTCCCCTGCCGCCGGCCTTCGTCTGCACCTTGCTCGACCAGCTGCTGGCAGGGCTCGCCGCGGTGCACGCGGAGGGGGTCGTGCACCGCGACATCAAGCCCGCCAACGTCCTGTTGGAGGCGACCGGAACGGGCAGGCCACGGCTGCGTCTGTCCGACTTCGGTATCGCGATGCGCCTGGGCGAGCCACGGCTGACGGAGGCCAACTACGTGGTGGGCACACCTGGTTACCTGGCGCCCGAGCAACTGCTCGGTGCGGAGCCGGACTTCCCTGCCGACCTGTTCGCCGCGGGTCTGGTCGCCCTCTATCTTCTGGAGGGTGCCAAGCCGGACGCCAAGGCTCTCATCGAGTACTTCACGGCGCACGGCACCCCCGGTGCCCCGAAGGGGGTTCCCGAGCCGCTGTGGCAGGTCGTGGCCGCGCTGGTGCAGCCAGACCCTCAGGCGCGGTTCCGCACCGCCACGGGGGCGCGCAAGGCGCTCGCCTCAGCCAGGGAGCTCCTGCCGGAGCCCGGCCCCGACGACGAACTGATCGAGGTCTTCGACCAACTCGGCCCGCTTCCGGCTGGTTTCGGTCCAGCGGGCCCAGTCCCGACCACACCCGGCCAGGGCCAGGACACCGTCCCTCAACGCCCGGGCCAGGGATACGACAGCATTCCCCAGCAACGAGCCCCGGGCACCGCGACACCACAGCCACAGCCACAGCCGGGCACGATATCGCCGCCGCCTCACACGGGCACCGTTACTCCACAGGCCCGCACGGGAGCCGTGCCGTCTCGCCCCGCCTCCGCACCCGGCGCCGTACCGCCTCCCTCGCCCCCCGATGTCTTACCCCCGCAGCCCTCCCCGATGTCGGACACCGGCAGCTTCCACCTGCCGCCCCCACTCAAGCCACAGCCACAGCCCGAGCACCCCCCCACTCCTCCCAGCCCGCTCGCGCTTCCGGCCCTCGACCACGCTCCGTCGTACAAACCCCCGCACGTGTCCCCCCTCCAAGCCACGAGCCCCGCCCCGCAGCCGGACATTTTCACCCATACTGCTTCATATACCGCTCGCGACGTTCAGGTTCCGCCCTCGCCTCAGCCAATTGCGCTCCGCCGCGTCAGGCGTGCACAGCGGCGCCCCGGGCCGCCCGCGAAGGTGGCTGTTCCTGTGCTGCTGCTGGCACTGCTCTGTTTCGCGGTCGGATTCTGGGCGCTGACCCGAATCTGAGCCGTTGAACACAGAACGGGAGCCGGTGAGCTACCGGCCCACCGGCGACTCGTACTGCCGCGAAGCCGCGTTGCCGGCCGTCGCCGGCGCACCCGCTCGGCGCCGCGCGGCCACCGTCCACACACCAAGCCCCAGCACGAGGGCGCTCCCCGCGCCGATCCCGCCCGCGGCCACCAGTTTCATCAGGGTGTCCTTGTCACGGCCGTCATGTCCGCCGGCCACCCCGCTCGCGGCCGAGCGCCTGTCCCCGTCCGTGACATCGAACACACCGTGCGGCGCGGCCTGTCCCGCGTACACCGGCCCAGCTCTGCCCGTACCGCTCAGCCGCACGCGCAGCGTCAGCTCGAACGGCCCCTCGCCGAACTTGTCGGCCACCTTGGCACCGAGATGGACCGCGAGGTAGTACCAGCCGGCGAAGCGCATCCCGTTTACTCGGTCGTCGACGGCGTACCGATTCTCGTGGGCGACCGAGGGCAGCGGCTCCAGGACGGCTGACGTCGCCGTGCCGTCGTATCCGGTATCGGCGTCTTCCACGAACGCGCGTACCGGGTTGTAGAGCGACATGACGAGGGCATTGCCCAGGAATCCGTCACCACTGACCGCTCCGTCGAGTTCGGCAGTGGCGTAGAGCTGTTGCCCCCAGTCGACCGGAACCCGGTAGAAGAGCGTCTGCCCGGCCCCGACCCCGTCTCTCCAGACGCCCTGCTCCAGCGCAGTCGCGTCGTTGAAGCTCGTGCCGCCCTCGCGGGTCTCCGCCGCGCCGCCGACAGCCTCGGGAAAGGCGGAATTCCAGGTCTCAGGGGCGGTCGTCGGACCGGTCTTCCTCACGGCGGGCTCCGACACGTACTGAAGCTCCAGATCCCAGGCGTCAGGCGAGGAACCGGCTTCGCTGGTGCGCTCGACGACCACGGAATACGTTCCTGCCGCCTGGCAGATGTACCCGTCCGGGCCGATCCTGCGTGACGCCCAGGCGGTGAGGGGGCGCGGACTCTCAGTGGATCCGAATCGTGCGTCACGGGCGTCACCGGGGAAGCAGTTGTGGCCCGCGGGATCCTGCAGGGACACCTTGATACCGTCCGAGTACGCGACCTTCGTCCCCCGCCTCGGGACGGCTGTGGCCGAGACGTACGCGTTGGAGGCGCTGTCGAGCCGGAGGCGGTAGTAGAGCTTCCCGTTGCTCCGGACAGAGCTCCGGTAGATCTTGCCCGGGGCCAGCCCCACAGCCTCGGCGGGGTTGGGAGCACCCTCGACCGACTTGGCCTCATCAGCGAAGACGTAAGGATCGGCAGTCCCGGCCGCCACGGCCTGACCCCGAACCTGCCCCTGCCCCAGTCCTCGCGCCTGCGCCTGCGCCTGCGCCTGCGCCTGCGCCTGCAGTACCGCAACCACGCACAGCGCCGCTGCGCAAGTCAGGACCGTACGGCCGCGCCTCCACACCGTGTGCCGCCCCATCGCGCGCCCCCTCGCCGTAGAGCCGGTCCGTCACTCGCCGGGGACCCGCGGACAGGCGTCATGGCGCCCCGAACGCCCGCGAAGCCCCGACCATCCTGCCCCGCCCGTCGCCACGTCATCCACGCTTCGCGCCAGGCAAGCGCCTTCTGTCCCGAAGTCCCCTCGAAGACCACTCGAAGACCACGGGAAAAACCACGGGAAAACCGCTCCTCAGACCGCGTAGAAGACCGTATCGGGGCAACACAAAACCCCGACCGCGAGGGCGGCCGGGGTTTGCGCTGAGACTGTTGTCGATACTCACGAACCCGTGGGCACGGAGTCAGTCGCCTCCGTCCACAGATCCTGCTCGGCGCGATCCGCCTGGATCTGGCGGTACACGAGGAGCCCGCCGATGGCGGCCAGTGCGACCAGGAGAAGCTTCTTCACCGCGCGACCTCGTCTTTCCTTGACGTAGGGGACTTCTGGCGCCCGACTATACACACCGCCCGATACCGATTGGTGACCTACGTCGGCGCCCAACTCCCGCCCGGCGCCGAGCAGTAGAACCGGAGGACACCACTCCAACCCGAGGGTGACTATTTTCTACACACCACAGCTTTCACCGCTTTTCCTCACTTTTCGGACCTCTTAGGTCTATCCGGGTGGCGTTCATCCGAAGATCGACGCGCCACGGACGCAGGTCCACCACTTCGCAGCCCTCATCCACATCATGAGGAAGTACGCAAATCGCCCGACCTGAAAGTGAGGGACCATGGCCAGGAACAAGGTCATGAAGCTGTGGACCGCGGTCATCACCGCATTCATCACACTGCTCGCGACACTCGGACTCGTCAACACGGCCAGTGCGGCCGCGGTGGCCCCCCAGACCGAGACAGCCCGCAGCGCCAAGCCGAGCTCCCCCGTCAGGGTCCCGGCGACGTCCCATTGGGCCTGGTCCCGCCGCCTCTCCCTGCCGCCCACGATGAAGCAACGCATCCAAGCGGAGGCCCACGACTCCTCCCCCAGCTGCCGCCACCGCCCACTGTCGGACGCGAGCGCACCCGCTGAGGGCGACGAGGAGGAGACGGAGCCGGCGGACCCCGCCGCTCCACGCGTGGACCTGACGTAGGCCGCACCAAGCCCCGAACCTACGGCGCTCCGTAACCCGCCCCCTGCACCCTCGACGACGCAGACGCCGAACACCCTTTACTAGTCCTAACTAACTAGTACCTACCCGTGCGTCAGGGAGTCGTCCCTGCCGAGGGCACGGGCCCTTCGCCTCAAGCACGCGGGCGCCACAAGGCACACCGGCTACGAGTTGTCGGCGTTCCGGTTCTTCAACGCGGCCAGGACCAACCCGACCGCAGTGGGTACGCCGCCAACGTAGGCCAGGGTGGGGCCCCTGGTGGGAAGGCAGGCGACCGCAGCCCCAGATCACGTCCTCAGCGTCTCCGCGAAACCGTCCCGCCACGACACGTACTGCGGATTCCAGCCGAGCACCCGCTTCGCCTTGACGTTCGACGCGCCGCGGGCCTCGGTGCACAGAGTGGTGACGAACTCGCCGGCCAGCAGGCGGCCCAACCAGCGCGGGACGCGCATCGGCCGCTTCGCCCCCGCGATCTGGGCCAGGACCGGGAGCCACACAGAGATCCGTGCCGGCTCGTCGTCCACGATGTTGTAGAGGCCGGGAGCACCTCGGTCGACGGCGGCCACAGTCGCGCGGGCCGCGTCCGCGACATGGATCAACGACCAGACCCCGCCGCCGTCGCCGATCACCGGGAACTGGCGCTTGCGGACCATCTCCAACTGCTCGCCCCCGGGCGCGAGCGAGGTGCCGGGCCCGTAGAAGCCGCCGTACCGCAGCACGAAGCCCTCCACTCCGGGCGCCGAGGTCACCGCGTCCTCCAGATGCCGAATCGCGGCCGCCGTCTGCTCGCTGCCCGGCACCGGATTCGGGTCGATCGGGTCCTCCTCAGTCTTAACCGGGCCTCCGGTGCGGGCGTACAGCACAGCTGCGTTGCTTTGCGCGATGAAGCGCCGCACGCCGGCCTCCGCAGCCGCCGTCAGGAGGTTGTCGGTGCCCTCCGTGCGCAGCCGGTTGGTGAGCGCGAAGTCCCGGTCGACCTTGCGCAGCTTCAGGTTGCCGGCCAGCGCGGTCGCCTGGTGGATGACCACCTCGGGCCGGACGCGTGCCACCGCCTCCCGCACCGCGGCCGGGTCCAGCACGTCCAGCACCACCGGCTCCGCCCCGGCCTCACGCAGCCGGGCGGTCTTGGTCCCGGTGGTGGTGGTGCCGACGACCGTGTGGCCGGCGCCGACGAGCTGGGGCACGAGCTGCGCGCCGAGCGCGCCGGTGGCACCGGTGACGAGAACCTTCATGGTGGGCTCCTTCCGCGTGTCGGCGTCCGCGTCTCTGCTTCCGCCGTTGCGTGGTGTGCTGTTCTCCCTGGGACGGATACGGACGCCGCGGATGTGACATCGCCGCGGGAACATCCCAGGGATCGGGTATCCCGGCGACAGCTCAGGCCCGCCGCCTACTTGCCATCAACCCAGTCCACGCAGCTCGGCGCCACTTGGCCGACTGACTTCGCCGTCAGCGGTCAGGACAGGCGAGCAGCACGCCGAGCGGGATCTCTTACTCCCGCCTTCCCGCCAGGCACGCGACGACGGCTGAGCGCCCTCAGCCGGGGCCAGGAAGTCCGCCTGCGCTCAACGAACCGAACTGCCCTCTTGGGGCTGAGCTGTCAGGGCACGACCACGATCTTTCGGCCCACCCCCGCTGCGAACTGCTCCAGTGCCTGCGGGTACCGCTCCAGCGGCACACGGTCGCTGATGAACACCTCGGGGTCCAAGACCCCTTTCGCGAACAGTTCCGCCGCTCGTTCGAAGCTGTGCAGCACCGCCATCGACCCCGTGATCGTGATCTCCTGGTTGTAGATGCGGTACGGGTCGATCGTCACCCGCGTCGCGTAGTCGGCCACCCCGAACTGCAGGAACGTCCCCGCTTTCGCCACCCGGTCCAGGCCGTCCTGGATCGCCGCCGCGTTGCCCGTGGCGTCGACCACCACGTCCCAGCCCCGGGGCCGGTCCAGCTCGTCCGCGTTGCCGGCGGCCGCCGAGACGCCCAGCCGGCGGGCCGTCTGCAGACGGGCCGGGTTCACATCCACCACGTCCACGCTCGCCGCACCCGTGAGCTTCGCGAGTTCCAGCATCATCAGGCCCATCGGCCCCGAGCCGTAGATCAGGACGTGGGCACCCAGCCG
>CAMLJW010000042.1 GCA_946480485.1 uncultured Streptomyces sp.
GCCCGTCTGGGCGGCAGCGCCGCGCACGAGAAGCTGCTCCTCGCGAACCTCGCGAAGGCGCTGTTCGAGCACGGCCGTATCACCACCACCGAGGCGAAGGCGCGCAAGTTGCGTCCGTACGCCGAGCGTCTGGTCACCAAGGCGAAGAAGGGCGACCTTCACAACCGCCGCCAGGTGCTCCAGGTCATCACGGACAAGAGCATCGTGCACACGCTGTTCACCGAGATCGGCCCGCGGTACGAGAACCGTCCGGGTGGCTACACCCGTATCACCAAGATCGGTAACCGCCGTGGCGACAACGCGCCCATGGCGGTCATCGAGCTGGTGGAGGCGCTGACCGTGGCCCAGGAGGCCGCCGGTGAGGCCGAGGCGGCGACCAGGCGTGCCGTCAAGGAGGACGCCCTCAAGAAGGAGGACGTGCTCAAGAAGGACGACGCCGTCGAGGCCGAGGCCGAAGAGGCCGTCGAGGACGCGAAGCCGGCCGACGAGGCCGCTGCCGAGGAGTCCAAGGACGCCTGAGGCTCTGCCTGGCTGTGAGCGGGTCCGTCCCTTCGGGGGCGGGCCCGCTTTCGCGTGGGGGAGAGCACCGGCCCTGAGAGGATTTTTGTGTGAGTGACGAAGTAGAGCCCGGGTTCGTGCGGGTGCGGCTGGATCTTTCGTACGACGGGAGTGAGTTCTCCGGATGGGCCAAGCAGGCCGGGGGCCGTCGGACCGTGCAGGGTGAGGTCGAGGATGCTGTGCGGACGGTGACGCGGTCCAGGGGCACCACGTATGAGCTGACCGTTGCCGGGCGGACCGATGCCGGGGTGCATGCCCGGGGGCAGGTCGTGCACGTCGATCTGCCCGTGGGGGTGTGGGCGGAGCACCGGGAGAAGCTGCTCAAGCGGCTGGCCGGGCGGTTGCCCAAGGATGTACGGGTGTGGGCCATGCGGGAGGCGCCCAGGGGGTTCAACGCGCGGTTCTCGGCGATCTGGCGGCGGTACGCGTACCGGGTGACCGACAACCCCGGCGGTGTCGACCCGCTCCTGCGCAGCCACGTTCTCTGGCATGACTGGCCGCTGGACGTCGACGCCATGAAGGAGGCGGCCCGGCGGTTGCTCGGGGAGCACGACTTCGCCGCGTACTGCAAGAAGCGGGAGGGCGCCACCACCATTCGTACGCTGCAGGAGCTCAGCCTGGAGCGAGGGGCGGACGGGGTCATCACCGCCACGGTGCGTGCCGATGCCTTCTGCCACAACATGGTCCGGTCGCTCATCGGGGCGCTGCTGTTCGTGGGGGACGGGCACCGGGACCCCGACTGGCCCCAAAAGGTGCTGGCGGCCGGCGTACGGGACTCGGCCGTGCATGTCGTACGGCCGCACGGGCTGACCCTGGAGGAGGTCGGCTACCCGGCGGACGAACTGCTGGCCGCGCGGAACAAGGAGGCGCGGAACAAGCGGTCGTTGCCGGGGGTGGGCGGAGGCTGCTGCTGAGCGGGTTTCTTCGTCGTCGCCGCTCTCGGAGGCTGCCGGGCTACCTCTGATCAGGCGGGCGGGGTCCTGGCACGCACACGTCCAGCGTTGTCGTCAGTCGCCGACGCTCCGCCTCGACTCCTTCCTCTGCCTTGGAATCGCTGCAACTGACCCGTCCCTCATGCTGATCGATGGTTGCCCGAGAGCCAAGAGGATTTGCTTTTAACCCCGCGCGATGTATACGGCAAAGCTCAGGACCGCGCACCGCCAACGGCATGGCCCGGTCGAAGGAGGGCGTCGACGTACTGCCGCTGACAGGCATATCGGCGAAGGACCGGCCCACCGGCATCGACCAGCTGCAGCCCGGGGACCTCGTCTTCTTCAAGCTCGACACCCGGACCGGGGAGCGGCTGGACCACACCGGCATGGTGCTCGGCTACGACACGGAAGGCCACCTGATCTTCATCTCGAGCCGCGAGGAGGTCAACGGCCCGACCATCGGCGACGTGGGTGGCACATCCCGCCTGGACGGCAACGGCTACTACGCGAAGACCTTGCGCAGCGCCAAGCGGCTGTGAACGCCCCGCGGTCTTCTACTGCTCGGCCGCCGCCGACGCCTGGGCCTCGCCGCGGCGGTGGATCTGACGGAAGGTGAACTCCGCGAGATCGTCGCCCGTTCTGAAGACCTTGGAGTCCTTCCGAGTCACGTCTTTGCCGTCGGTGAAGCCGGCGACCGTGAAGTAGGCGTAGCGACCGTACGAATTGGTGGTCGAGCGGCAGATCGCCGAGTGGCAGAAGGCGGGGACGCCGGAGGCCGACAGGGACCGGACGACGCTCTTGTCGTCGGCTTCGTTCTTGGCCTTCGTGGCCTTGGCCTCGGTGTCGAAGACGGCCACGCCGACCGTTACGGCCACGTCGTCCGTGGAGTAGGTGACGCGCATGAGCTGCGTGCAGTCGTTCTTGGTGAGGACAGTGCCGAGCGTGCCCTGGACGGCCGACGCGCAGTCCTTCGTGGACGCGGCCGCGCCCTTTTTGTAGACGGTCTCGCCCATCGTCAGCTGCGTGCCGGGAAAGAGCGTTTCCGGGCCGAGTGGAGCCGTGTCCTTGTTCGCACTGGATATGAAGTCCTTCGGGTCCAGCGGGGGAGGCGCCGAGGTCTGCGCGAACGACGGGCCGGGGCCGGTGGTGTCCGACGGGACCGCGCCCGGGGGCAGGGCGGAGGCAGGCTTGTTCGACGCCCGGCTGTCGCCGTCGGCCGAGACCACGGCCACGGCCACGACCGTGCCGATGGCGACCGTGGCGAGCGCGCCGCCGCCGATCAGCAGCCATCTGCGGCGCCGGTTGCGCGATTCGGACGCATCGGCGAGCGCCGCCCAGTCCGGGGCCTGGTTTCCCCACTGCTGCGGCTGAGAACCCGATTCCCCGGAACCCCACTGGGGTCCCCCCTGCCCAAAGCTCATGGGATGCATCCTAGTCGGGCAAGGGGTGTGCTGACTGTCCCGAACATCACTTGAGCCTCAGGCGTGACATATCCGACCGCCGCCGCGGCTCCTGCAGTTCGCCCGCAGGGGGCGTCGTCGTCGCCCCGCGGGCCCGGCTGCCAGCAGTTTTGACCTGTACCGGGCTCCGAAGCTATTGTTGCTGTTCGTTATGTGTATTGGCTTGCTCATTCTCACGTGAGAGGCCCTTACACCGGTCCACCGGGGCCGATGACCAGCGATCTGCATGCGGTTGCGTCGCCGCCGTGCGGTCAGGGCTGTCGTGATCGTCCGTGGTGGCCTTGTCAGGACCCACTCACTGAAGAAGCGAAGGCTACGAACCGTGCGTACGTACAGCCCCAAGCCCGGCGACATCACTCGCCAGTGGCACGTCATCGATGCCCGGGACGTCGTTCTCGGTCGTCTGGCGACCACCGCCGCCACCCTTCTGCGGGGCAAGCACAAGCCGATCTACGCTCCGCACGTCGACGCTGGTGACTTCGTCATCATCATCAACGCGGACAAGGTGCACCTGTCCGGCAACAAGCGCACCCAGAAGATGGCCTACCGCCACTCCGGGTACCCGGGTGGTCTGCGCTCCGTCCTCTACGACGAGCTGCTGGACAAGAACCCCGAGAAGGCCGTGGAGAAGGCAGTCAAGGGCATGCTCCCGAAGAACTCCCTGGGCCGTCAGATGCTCTCGAAGCTGAAGGTGTACGCGGGCGAGAACCACCCGCACGCCGCTCAGCAGCCGGTCCCGTTCGAGATCACCCAGGTCGCGCAGTAAGTCCGGCCACCCCCTAAGACCGAAGAGAATCTGAGGAGAATCGTGGCCGAGACCACCGTTGAGCAGCCGGTCGAAGAGACTGAGCTCGTCGACATCGAGCAGTACACCACCGAGTCCGAGGTCCCCGTCGAGGGCGAGTACACCTCGGAGTCCCTGGCCTCCCGCTTCGGCGAGCCGCAGCCGGCCGCCGGCCTGGGACGTCGCAAGAACGCCATCGCCCGCGTCCGGATCGTCCCGGGCACCGGCAAGTGGAAGATCAACGGCCGCACCCTTGAGGACTACTTCCCCAACAAGGTGCACCAGCAGGAGGTCAACGAGCCGTTCAAGGTTCTCGAGCTCGAGGGCCGCTACGACGTCGTCGCCCGTATCGTAGGTGGCGGCGTCTCCGGCCAGGCCGGCGCCCTGCGCCTCGGCGTGGCCCGCGCCCTGAACGAGGCGGACGTGGACAACAACCGCGGCCCGCTGAAGAAGGCCGGCTTCCTCAAGCGCGACGACCGTGCGGTCGAGCGCAAGAAGGCCGGTCTCAAGAAGGCCCGTAAGGCCCCGCAGTACAGCAAGCGCTGACGCTCCGCTGGAAGGCTGGTTTGTCAGCTGCGGGTTCGTCGTGGCTGGTCGCGCCCGCGCGGCGGAGCCGCATATCGACGCAGCCCCGCGCCCCTTACAGGGCGCAGCATCGCCCCGGCGGCACTTCTGTGCCGCCGGGGCGTTCGTTTACGGCGGGCAGGCACTTTTCACGGCCTTACGCCGCAATGCGACGCCCGGGACCGGTGCGGGGATGTACCTGGCCACCAGCCCTGGGGGTATACGTGGCCCAGGCGATACCTGGACACTCGGCATGGGCCGCAAATTCTGAGCATGTTCGGAGGACACCAGTGGGACGACTCTTCGGCACGGACGGCGTGCGCGGTGTCGCCAACGCGGACCTGACGGCTGAGCTGGCGCTCGGCCTGTCCGTCGCGGCGGCGCACGTACTGGCCGAGGCGGGCACCTTCGAGGGCCACCGGCCGACGGCGGTGGTCGGACGGGACCCGCGGGCGTCCGGGGAATTCCTGGAGGCCGCCGTGGTCGCCGGCCTCGCCAGCGCGGGCGTGGACGTCCTGCGCGTCGGAGTGCTGCCCACGCCCGCGGTGGCGTACCTCACCGGCGCGCTCGGCGCCGACCTCGGTGTGATGCTCTCCGCCAGCCACAACGCCATGCCCGACAACGGCGTCAAGTTCTTCGCTCGAGGCGGCCACAAGCTGGCTGACGCTTGGGAGGACAAGATCGAGGCCGTCTACGACGAACACCGCACCGGGGCTCCCTGGGACCGCCCGACGGGTGCCGGCGTCGGCCGGGTGAAGTCGTACGACGAGGGCTTCGACCAGTACGTCGGGCATCTCACGGCCGCGCTGCCGAACCGCCTCGACGGGCTCAAGGTCGTCCTCGACGAGGCGCACGGCGCGGCCGCCCGGGTCTCGCCCGAGGCCTTCAAGCGGGCGGGCGCCGAAGTCGTCACCATCGGCGCCGAGCCGGACGGCCTGAACATCAACGACGGGTGCGGCTCCACCCATCTGGACCTGCTGAAGGCCGCCGTCGTCGAGCACGGCGCCGACCTGGGCATCGCGCACGACGGCGACGCCGACCGCTGCCTCGCCGTGGACCACGCGGGCGCCGAGGTCGACGGGGACCAGATCCTGGCCGTCCTCGCGCTGGCGATGCGGGAGCGTTCCGCACTGCGCTCCGACACTGTTGTCGCGACGATCATGTCCAACCTGGGCTTCAAGCTGGCCATGGAGCGCGAGGGGCTGTCGCTGGTACAGACGGCGGTCGGCGACCGTTACGTCCTGGAGGAGATGAAGGAGCACGACTACGCGCTCGGCGGTGAGCAGTCGGGGCACGTGATCATCCTGGACCACGCGACCACCGGCGACGGCACGCTGACCGGCCTGCTGCTGGCGGCGCGGGTCGCCCAGACGGGCCGTACGCTCCAGGACCTCGCGTCCGTCATGGAGCGGCTGCCGCAGGTACTGATCAACGTCCCCGACGTCGACAGGTCCCAGGTGAAGACCTCCACCGAGCTGGCGTCCGCCGTCGCCGATGCGGAGCGCGAACTCGGTTCCACGGGGCGGGTGTTGCTACGCCCGTCGGGTACCGAGCCACTTGTGCGCGTGATGGTCGAGGCCGCCGACATCGACCAGGCCAGGTCGGTCGCCGGGCAGTTGGCGGACGCGGTGAAGTCCGCGCTCGGTTAGGCCTTCCGAGTCTTCCGGGTCTTCAGGTCTTTCGGATGCTCCGGATGTTCCGGGTCTTCGGTTGGTCGGTGGTGCGTTCACGCTGCTTGGCCCAGAGGAGCTTCTGGGTGAGCAGGGTGAGCGTGCCCGCGAGGACGATGCCCAGCAGGTTCAGGAGCAGCTGCCCGGTGGAGCCCCAGGTCTGTTTCATGTCGCCGTAGCTCAGGGCCACCGCCGCGTTGGCGGCCGCCGGGACGGTCGTGACGGAGATCGCGACGCCGACCAGCGCTCCTGACTTGGCCGACGTCAGCGAGAGCGTGCCGGCGATGCCCGCGAGGACGGCCACGATGAAGGAGAACCAGTCGGGGGCGTAGATGAAGGCCGTGTTGGGCCGCTTGCCGCCCAGCAGCTCCTTGCCGAAGAGCTCGATCGAGTCCATGAAGTAGCTGAAGAGGACCGTCACCGCCATGGCGGAGGCGAAGCCCACCAGCAGCGCCGTCAGCGAGCGCAGCGCGAGCCGCGGAGCGCGCCGCACCAGCGCTGTGCACAGACCGGCCAGCGGCCCGAACTCCGGGCCGACCGCCATCGCGCCCACGATCAGGATCGCGTTGTCGAGGACCACACCGCAGGCCGCGATCATCGTGGCGAGTGCGAGGAACGCCATGTAGGTGACGGAGAGCGTCGACTCCTCGTGGGTCGCGTCCGCCAGGTGCTCCCACAGGACCGCGTCCGCGCCCTCGCCCGGCGCGTCCTCCTCCGCCTTCTCGGCGCGCCTCGACAGCGACAGGTCGATGTTCTCGACGGCGATGGAACCGCACTCGTCGAGGTCCAACGCCCTGAGCTGGCCGAGCAGTTCGTCGCCCGCCTCTCGTGCGACATCGCACATCACCACATCCCCGGACGGGTCGCGGGCGGCGCCGGGCAGCACCACGAGATGGGTGGTGCCGACCGTCTTCTCCAGCAGGCGCAGCACCTCGTCCGTCTTGTCGGCCGGGGTGAGCAGGCGTATATGCAGCATGTCTGTATGTCTCCAGCTTGCGCAGGCTCAGGCGCTGCACTTTGTGGTCGGGGCCCTTGCGCAGGACCAGGGTGGCACGGCCGCGCGTGGGCGCCACGTTCTCAAGGAGAGGCGGCGAGGCGTATGTCGGCAACCTTCGGCACACAGGTTTGGAACAGGTGAGGACACAGCGCGATCGAATCGTCGACCTCGTCGGCCTCGACGGCGCGAACCCAGATGGTTCGGTTCCGTCCGTCCTCGCCAGCCAGGTGCACGCGGTGAACCGGCTTGTAGATCACGGGTCCATGGTCGGCCGCGCACTTGCGGGCGTCCTCCGGAACGTTCGTGAACAAAGTGGCGGGAACGGGCAGACCGAGGCGTGCGGCCAGGAAACGATGCTGTTCCTCGCGGGCGGCACGGGGTCCGGTGTGGATCAGCCTCGGAACCTGGCGAAGTCGGTGACGGTGGAGTGAGGTGACTTCAGGCCTTCGATGAAGGGGGTGAAGGCTCCGGTCGGGAAGGTGAGAGTTGCCCTGGCCGGGGCCTTCGTGTCGCGGACGGCGAAGTGGGTGAGTGTGTTTGCGATCTCCACGCACTCGTTGCCGTCGCCCTCGCCCGAGTAGGACGACTTCCGCCAGTTGTCCATGAGGTGCCTCACAGCTCTTTTGTCAGCTTGTGGATGAGTTCACGCGACCGTTCGGGTGCGAGTGAAGCGGCCTCTACTCTACGGAAGCTTGTTCGGTAAGTGTTGAGCTGAGCCTCGGAATCGATAAAGACTGAGCCGTGGGGCGCGTCACGCACCACTGTGTCCAACTTGGGTAGGGGGCCTCCCACGTACGTCATCGTGCTTGAGGCTCTGGCGAAGTCGTCCAGATCGAAGGGAATGACGCGCAAGGTGACGTGGTCCGCTTCGCAAAGCTCCAAGAGTCGGGCAAGTTGAGCCTTTGAGGTGGCGCGGTCACCGACTCTGATGCGAAGCGCCGCCTCATGGATCACCACTTCGTACGGGATGGTGATCTCCTGGCGTGCCATTCGGTGCCTGATGCGCAACTCCAATTCCTCATGGGTGAGTTCGGGCAGTCTGGACGAGAAGACGGCACGCGCGTAGTCCTCTGTCTGTAGCAGGCCCGGCACGTACAGGATGGCCACGTGGCGTTGAAACCGGGCGTGGTGCTCCAGCTCGGACAGGTCCAGGAATGACGTAGGCAGTAGGCACCGGTAGTCCTCCCACCAGCCCCGTGTCCGATCGGTGGCCATCGCGACCAGGGCGTCGACGAACCCCTCGTCCATGCAGGCGTAGTGGGATGCGAGGCGGCGAAGTCGCTGTTCGCTCACTCCGGCGAGTGCGGACTCGATGTGGGTGATCTGAGCGGGGCTCACTCCGAGCAGCGCTGCTGCCTGACGGGAGTTGAGGCCTGCCGCTTCGCGGAGCCTGCGCAGCTCAGTTGCCAGACGCCTCTGGCGGGCCGTTGGTTCACGCCTCAAAGCTTTCGACCGCTCCTATGTTCAACGCGCCTGCGGGCGCGACTCGTTCGGGGTCAGATTACGCGATCGGCTTGCTGAATCTATAAATTTAGATCTACTGTCAGTGACGCGACCCATACGCTGCGGAACTCCGGAGCCCCGGAAGCGCACCGCCCCGTCCTGCCATGACGGCTGCGGCACTGCCACCGTCCGCCACCCGCGGCCTCCCACCACCCGAACGGAGCTGACGCATGCCTGAAAACGAATCCGCCGAGCCCTGGGAATACTCCCTCTACATCCCGAACGACCCCCGAGCCGTCACCATCTGTCGCCGTACCCTCCGCCTGATCCTCACCATGCACGGGTTGATCGGGCTCGTCGACACCGCCGAACTCCTCGCGACCGAGCTGGTCGCCAACGCGGTGCGCCACACGAAAGGACCCGCTGCACTGCGCGTGCGCTGGTCGGCCGGTGTGCTGCGGGTCGGGGCGTGGGACGCAGACCCCGAACCCCCCGAAGCACCGCGGCCGTTGGATCAGATCACCGAGCAGGAGGAGGGGCGGGGGCTCGCGATGGTCCGGGCGTGCTCGGACCTGTGGGGGTGGCAGCCGCTGTCCAGCTTCGGCAACCGGGGGAAGTACGTGTGGTGCGAGCTGACCTCGGCGGCGTGAACGTTTTTTCGCCCCCCGAAAGGGTGAACGCATCCCGATCACCGGACAATCCGCCTTTTGATCCACCTAGGTTGCACACATGGTCACATCAGCTCACGAGGGCATGCATCGCATCTTCCAGGAGCGGCCCGAAATCCTGGCTCCCGTGTTCGGAGTGCTGGGCGTCCCGTTACCGGCAAAGGCGACCGTCGACGCCGTCACCACGGACGTGACGGAGACCCGGCCGCTGGAGCGACGCGTGGACACCGTGCTGCGCGTCGGCCCGTCCGACGGCGAGGACTTCCTGCTCGCCATCGAGTCGCAGTCACGCAAGGTCGCCGGCAAGGAGTGGAGTTGGGCGTATTACACCGCCTACCTCCAGGCGAAGTACGGGCTGCCCGTTTTGCTTCTCGTGGTCTGTCAGGACAGGGCCACGGCCAAGTGGGCGGCCGGTCCCTTCGACTGCGGCACGCGCGGCTGGACGGCTCAGCGGACGTATCCACTGGTGGCCGGCCCGGACAACCTGCCGGTGATCACCGACGCCCGGACCGCGGCGAGGAACCTCGCACTGGCCGTGCTCTCCGCCCTGGCACACGCCAGCAGCGCCAACTGCGACGCCATACTGAAGGCAATCACCACCGCACTCGACGAGCTCCGGGGAACGGACCCCGAGACCGCCGACTACTTCTTCGACTTCCTGGAAATCAGCCTGGGTAACAGCCCAGCCGGACAGAAAATGAAGGAAATCATGTCGTTCGTCAGCTACTTCCCCGGCCGGGGGACGGTCCGTGAGACGGCCTACCTCGAAGGCAAGGCAGAAGGCAAGGCAGAAGGCAAGGCGGAGGGCAAGGCGGAAGGCGAGGTGAAGGGGATCCTGTCCGTACTCGAGGTACGCGGCATCCCGGTACCGGCCCGTGTGCGCGAGCGCATCACGAGCTGCACCGACCTCGAGCGTCTCGACGCGTGGCTGGAGCGTTCCCGCACTGTCGCGAGCGCGGAGGACCTGTTCGCCGAGGCCCCGGAGGTTTCGGGGACCAGTCCTGAACAAGCCTGAGCCTTGGCAGACCAGCAAGCGCGCGGCATCGCGTTCGCCAAAGAACTCCACCGGGGCGTCAACCTGTGCCACGACGCGGATGTGCTCACCCGTTTCTGGATCGTGCCGTCACCGCGACACACCAGGCCGATCTGGTCACCGGGCCGCCGAGCCCGCGGTCGCCGGACGGATCTTAGAGTGCCCGGATGAGCATCATCGGGGTCGGTATCGACGTGGCCGAAATCGAGCGGTTCGAGGCGTCGTTGAAGCGGACGCCGGGGATGGCCGAACGGCTTTTTCTGGAGAGCGAGTTGCTGCTGCCCAGCGGCGAGCGCCGGGGCGTCGCCTCTCTCGCCGCCCGCTTCGCCGCCAAGGAGGCGCTGGCGAAGGCGCTCGGCGCGCCGCCCGGTCTGCACTGGACGGACGCCGAGGTCGTCGTCGAGGACAGCGGGCAGCCGAGGCTGCGGGTGACGGGGACGGTCGCCGCGCGGGCCGCCGAGTTGGGGGTTCGGTCCTGGCATGTGTCGCTGAGCCATGACGCGGGGGTGGCTTCGGCGGTGGTGGTGGCCGAAGGGTAGTCCGGCCAGGAGGACGAGAAGGGGGCCGGCGAGGCAGACTCGACCGCATGCGTACTGCGTACAGCGTGGAGACGGTGAGGGCGGCCGAGCGCGAGCTGATGGCCCGGCTGCCGGACGGGACGTTGATGCAGCGGGCGGCAGCCGGACTGACCGCGGCCTGCGCCGAGTTGCTGGGCCGGGTCTACGGAAGCCGGGTCGTCCTACTGGTCGGCAGCGGCGACAACGGTGGCGACGCCCTGTACGCGGGGGCCCGACTGGCCCGCCGCGGCGCAGGCGTCACCGCGGTGCTGCTCGCACCCGACCGCACCCACACCGGAGGACTCGCGGCCCTGCGCCGGGCGGGCGGCACTGTGGGGCGGGGGGCGGACACCGCCGAACAGTCCATCCGCCGGGCCGACCTCATCGTGGACGGAATCGTGGGCATCGGCGGCACAGGGGGCCTGCGGCCGGACGCCGCGCCCCTCGCGGACACGGTTCGCGGCTCCCGAGCTGCCGTCGTGGCCGTCGACCTGCCCAGCGGCATTCAGGCCGACACCGGCGAGATCCGCGGCGCCGCCGTACGGGCCGACCTGACCGTGACCTTCGGAACGCACAAGCCCGGCCTGCTCGTCGACCCGGCACGGGAGTACGCCGGAGCCGTACGGCTCGTCGACCTCGGGCTCTCGCTGCCGGACGAGGCCGAGTTGGAGGCGTTGCAGCACTCCGACGTGGCGGCCATGCTGCCGGTGCCGGGGGCCGAGAGCGACAAGTACCGGCGGGGAGTCGTGGGGATCGCCGCCGGGTCCGCCCGTTATCCGGGGGCGGCCGTGCTGGCCGTCGCCGGGGCCTTGCGGGGCGGTGCCGGGGCCGTACGGTATGCCGGGCCCGCGGGGGACGCCGTGATCGCGCGCTTCCCGGAGACGTTGGTGTCGTCCGGTTCGCCCGAGCGGGCCGGACGGGTGCAGGCGTGGGTCGTGGGGCCCGGGGTCGGGGACGACGCCGACGCCGTGGCCGCCGTTCTGAAGGCCGGCGTGCCCGTACTCGTGGACGCGGACGGCCTGCGGCTCGCGGACCGTGCGGTCGTGCGGGCGCGGACGGCACCCACCCTGCTGACGCCGCACGCCGGTGAGGCCGCCGCACTGCTCGGTGTCTCGCGTAACGAGGTCGAGGGGGCCCGGCTGGCCTCCGTACGGGAGCTTGCGGGGCGGTACGGCGCGACGGTGCTGCTCAAGGGGTCGACCACGTTGGTCGCGTCCCCGGAAGGCGGGGCCGTGCGGGTGAACTCCACGGGGACGTCCTGGCTGGCCACCGCGGGGAGCGGGGACGTGCTGTCCGGGCTGGCCGGGTCGCTGCTCGCCGCGGGGCTGGGGGCCCTGGACGCGGGGAGCGTCGGGGCGTATCTGCACGGGCTCGCGGGGCGGTTCGCGGCGGACGGGGCGCCTGTGGGAGCGCATGACGTGGCCGACGCGATTCGCTCCGCGTGGCGGGAAGTCGTGGGCTGAGAGCTGTTGGGCGGTCGTGCCCTGGCACGCACACTTCCAACGTTGTCGTCCTCTGAGGCGGGGGGGCTCTTCTGCACTGCCCGTCCCCTTCCCCTCCTTCCCCCCGGAACTGGGGCGCGCCCCTGGGCCCTGGCACCGTCGCCGTACGGGGACGGGTCTCGGGTGCGGAGGGTCTGTGGCTGGTCGCGCAGTTCCCCGCGCCCCTTCGGTGGCGCACTCAGCCCGGCGTCTGAAGGGCTGTCCGAGCACTCTGAGACACTGGGCGCGATGAACGAGACAGCAGCCGCGCGTGCTCGCGCCGAGATCGATCTGGCCGCCCTGAGGGCCAATGTGCGGACGCTGCGTGCCCACGCGTCCGCCGCCGCCCTCATGGCGGTGGTGAAGTCGGACGCGTACGGGCACGGGGCTGTGCGGTGTGCCCGGGCGGCCCTCGACGCGGGTGCCACCTGGCTCGGCACGGCCACGCCCGAGGAGGCGCTGGCCCTGCGTGCGGCGGGTCTGCCGGGGCGGATCATGTGCTGGCTGTGGACACCGGGTGGCCCCTGGCGGGAGGCCGTGGAAGCCGACCTGGACCTGGGGATCAGTGGGCTCTGGGCGCTGCGGGAGGTCGCGCGGGCCGCCCGTGATGCGGGCGGCGCCACCGCCCGCATCCAGCTCAAGGCCGACACCGGGCTGGGGCGCAACGGCTGTCAGCCCGGCGACTGGGCGGAGCTCGTCGATGAGGCGCTGCGTGCCGAGGCCGAGGGACTCGTCCGGGTCACCGGGATCTGGTCGCACTTCGCGTGCGCCGACGAGCCGGGGCACCCCTCCATCCAGGCTCAGCTCACCTCCTTCCGCGAGATGGTCGCGTACGCGGAGAAGCGGGGCATCCGGCCCGAGGTGCGGCACATCGCCAACTCGCCCGCCACGCTCACCCTCCCCGAGAGCCACTTCGATCTCGTACGCACGGGGATCGCGACGTACGGTGTCTCGCCCGGCCCCGGGCTCGGCACCGCGGCCGACCTCGGACTGCGCCCCGTGATGACCCTCTGGGCGTCGCTCGCGCTCGTGAAGCACGTCCCGGCGGGACACGGCGTCAGCTACGGGCACCAGTACGTCACAGCGGGCGACACGACCCTCGGCCTCGTGCCCGTCGGGTACGCGGACGGCGTCCCGCGCCACGCCTCCGGCGCCGGCCCCGTCCTGGTCGGCGGCAAATGGCGGACGGTCGCGGGCCGGATCGCGATGGACCAGTTCGCGGTCGACCTCGGCGGGGACGAGCCGCCGGCCGGCGAGCGGGCGGTGCTGTTCGGGCCCGGCGACGGGGGCGAGCCGACCGCCGAGGACTGGGCCCAGGCCGCGGGCACGATCGCGTACGAGATCGTCACCCGGATCGGAGCCCGCGTGCCGCGCGTCTACGTGAACGACGAACAAGACGGGTACGGCAACTCCGGGGGCGGCCCTCGGACCTGTCAAGCACCGAGGGACACAGCACCACCAGACGACACTCCGGTGAAGAGGAGCGGTACGTGAGCGAGAGCAGTGCGGAGGCCGCCGCCTCGGTGGCCACCGCCTCCGTGGTCTCCGCCGCGGGGAGCGCCGCGGCAGGCGCCGGGAACTGGCGCCGGGCGGGCCTCGCGGGTGCGGCGATAGGCGTGGTCGCCGCGGGCGCCGCCGCCGGTGTCGCGATCGAGCGGCTCACGGTCGGCCGCGGCATGCGCAGAAAGGCCCGGCTCGCACTCGACTCCGCGGGTCCGTACGGCGCGCTGCGCGGCATGCCCGGCACGGCGACCGCGGACGACGGCACAGAGCTGTACTACGAGGTCGACGACGTGGAGGAGGACGCCACGTTGACGCCCCGTCGCCGCAGGCTCTTCGGCCGCAAGGCCCCGGCGCCCGTCACCGTCGTCTTCAGCCACGGCTACTGCCTCAGCCAGGACTCCTGGCACTTCCAGCGCGCCGCGCTGCGCGGTGTTGTCCGGACCGTCCACTGGGACCAGCGCAGCCACGGCCGCTCGGGGCGTGGCGTCGCGCAGACGCGGGACGACGTGCCGGTCGACATCGACCAGCTCGGCCGTGACCTGAAGGCGGTCATCGACGCGGCAGCGCCCGAGGGCCCGCTCGTGCTCGTCGGCCACTCGATGGGCGGTATGACGATGATGGCTCTCGCCGACCAGTACCCCGATCTCATCGGCGAGCGGGTGGTCGCAGTCGCGCTCGTCGGTACGTCGTCGGGGAACCTCGGCGAGGTCAACTTCGGGCTCCCCATGGCGGGCGTCAACGCGGTGCGGCGCATCCTGCCCGGTGTACTGAAGGCGATGGGGCAGCGGGCCGAGCTGGTGGAGCGGGGGCGGCGGGCCACGACCGACCTGTTCACGGGGATCATCAAGCGGTACTCGTTCGGGTCCAGGGAGGTCGACCCGGCGGTCGCGCGGTTCGCCGAGCGGCTGATCGAGGGCACGCCGATCGACGTTGTCGCGCAGTTCTATCCGGCGTTCGTCGACCACGACAAGACGGAGGCGCTGGCGTACTTCGCCGAGCTGCCCGTGCTCGTGCTGTCCGGAGTCAAGGACCTGGTCACGCCGAGCGAGCACAGCGAGGCGATCGCGGACCTGCTGCCGGACGCGGAGCTGGTGCTCGTGCCGGACGCCGGGCACCTGGTGATCCTGGAGCATCCGGAGGTCGTCACCGACCGCCTCGCCGACCTCCTCACCCGCGCGGGCGCCGTCCCGGCAGGCGCTACCGTGGGCGGCTATGGAAGCACCAGCAGCACCGCACGACCCGGCTGACACCGTGCCCGTCACCGCTCGGCTCACCGTCAACCGTCCCGACCAGATGCGGGAGTTGGGCCGCCGTCTGGCCAAGCTGCTGCGGGCCGGTGATCTCGTGATGCTCACCGGGGAGCTCGGCGCGGGCAAGACGACGCTGACCCGCGGGCTCGGCGAGGGGCTCGGTGTGCGGGGCGCGGTCACCTCCCCGACCTTCGTGATCGCGCGCGTGCACCCCGCCCTCGGTGACGGGCCACCACTGGTCCATGTGGACGCGTACCGCCTCGGCGGAGGGCTCGGCGAGATGGAGGACCTCGACCTCGATGTCTCGCTGCCGGACTCGGTGGTCGTAGTGGAGTGGGGCGAGGGCAAGGTCGAGGAGCTCACCGAGGACCGGCTGCATGTCGTGATCCACCGGTCGGTGGGGGACACCACGGACGAGGTACGGCATGTCACGCTCACCGGAGTCGGGCAGCGGTGGGCGACGGTCGACCTGAACGGGCTATCGGCCTGAGCATCCGCCCACTGCCGGCCCCGAGTGCCCGCCGGCTGCCGGCCCCGAGTGCCCCGCGCCCCCGGCTCGAGTCCCCGTGCCGGCAGGGTTCCGACAAGACGTCGGGAAGATGTTGCGTTCAGTGGGCTGGGCGTGATCACATGGAGGTGAGCTTGTAGTTAGGTCTACCTAACCATGTGCCCGACAGCCCCAGGAGGCGGCCCATGCCGGCTGCAGAACGAGACGAGGCACGGCCGCGCGTGGTGGCAGGGGTGTCCATGCGGGACCTGCTGGCGTCGTGTGCCGCCGCCAAGGCCGTGTCCACGCCCCCGCGCGATCCCGCCCCCCGGGCGCCCGCGCCGGAGAAGCGCCACCGCGAGGCGGCGTAAGTGCGAGAGGCGGTCGGGCTACCTCTGATCGGGTGGTCGTGCCCTGGCCCGCACACGTTAGACGTCGCAGCGCCGCGCCCCTGACCGGGCGCGGTACCGCACCAGCTTCGACAAGTCCGCCCAGGCCCCGCCTACTCGACGACGACGACCTTCGTGCCGACTGCCGCGAACTTCCACATCGCTTCGCCGTCCTCGCGCGACTCGCGGATGCCGCCGAGCTTCTTCGAGGCTGCCGGCGCGGGCGTCGAGCCGTCGACCGCCGCGCTGAAGCCGATCGTGACGCCGTCCACGCTCGCGAAGCGGACGACGTGTTCGACGGCGACTCCGTCGGAGCCGGTGACCGCGGTGGAGCGCGAGGTGACCTGGTACGAGGCGGGCGCCGGGTCCACCGTGCCCGGTGTGACCCTGAAGGTACGCCGGACCTTGTCGTTCGCGCCGACCAGCCACACGCGGTCGTCGTCCACCGAGTAGACGATCCGTTCACCCGTGCCCGACCGGGCGGGCAGCGCCGCCGGGCCCCGCTGGTCGCCCGGGGCCTTCGACGCGTGGGGCGTGGGTGACTCGGTGCGCTGCGGTCTGCCCAGATCGTCCGGCACGTTGGCCGATGCCCGGTAGGCGAGGAAGCCGACTGCGACGATCGCCGCGGCGGTGAGCCCGGCCACGAATCCCGAGCTGCTCCTAGCCACCTTGTGTGCCCACCTCTCGTACGGCATACGTCTTTTCCGTGACCGTAGCACCAGGGGCGGGCCGGTCCGGGGCGGCCGTGCCCAGGCCTCGGGCGCCGTAGGCTGTTCGTGTGCTCTTGCTCGCTCTGGATACCGCCACATCAGCCGTCACCGTCGCGCTGCACGACGGGACGTCCGTCGTCGCCTCGTCGAGCCGGACGGACGCTCGTCGGCACGGGGAGCTGCTGCTGCCCGCCGTCGACCGGGTGCTCGCCGAGGCAGCGCTGCGGCTCGACGCCGTCACCGCCGTCGTCGTCGGCGTGGGCCCCGGCCCGTACACCGGGCTGCGGGTCGGCCTGATGACCGCCGACACCTTCGGACTCGCGCTGGGCGTGCCCGTGTACGGCCTGTGCACGCTCGACGGCCTCGCGTACGCGGCCGACATGGGGAGCCCCTTCGTCGTGGCGACCGACGCCCGGCGCAAGGAGGTCTACTGGGCGCGGTACGCCGATTCCCGTACGCGGGTGACCGAGCCCGCCGTGGACCGGCCCGCCGAGATCGCCGAGGCCGTCGCCGGTCTGCCCGCCGTCGGCGCGGGTGCGCTGCTCTACCCCGACACCTTCCCCCACGCGCACGAGCCCGAGAACGTCTCGGCGGCGGCGCTCGCGTCCCTCGCGGCGAAGAAGCTGGCGAAGGGTGAGGAAATGCCGGCCCCCCGCCCGCTCTACCTGCGCCGCCCCGATGCCCAGGTGCCCAAGAACTACAAGGTGGTCACCCCCAAGTGACTGCTGCGCTGCGCGAGATGCGCTGGTGGGACATCGATCCCGTACTGGCGCTCGAGAAGGCTCTGTTCCCCGAGGACGCCTGGTCGCGGGGCATGTTCTGGTCGGAGCTCGCTCATTCCCGGGGGCCCGCGGCGACGCGGCGCTATGTCGTCGCGCAGGACGGTGAGCGGCTCGTCGGATACGGGGGCCTCGCCGCCGCGGGCCACGTGGGGGACGTACAGACCGTCGCCGTCGCCCGGGACCAGTGGGGTACCGGGCTCGGCGCGCTGATCCTGACCGAGCTGCTGCGGGCCGCTACCGCCTTCGAGTGCGCCGAGGTGATGCTCGAATGCCGGGTCGACAACATACGCGCCCAGAAGCTGTACGAGCGCTTCGGTTTTGAGCCCATCGGTTTCCGGCGCGGCTACTACCAGCCCGGCAGCGTCGACGCGCTGGTGATGCGACTGACCCCGGTGTCCGACAGCGGCTCCGCCGCGGGTTCCACCTCTGTACAAGGAACAGATATCCATGGCTGACGAACCTCTTGTCCTCGGCATCGAAACCTCCTGCGACGAGACCGGCGTCGGCATCGTCCGCGGCACCACGCTGCTCGCGGACGCGGTCGCGTCGAGCGTCGACGAGCACGCGCGCTTCGGCGGCGTCGTACCGGAGGTCGCCAGTCGGGCACATCTGGAGGCGATGGTGCCCACCATCGAGCGGGCGCTGAAGGAGGCGGGGGTGAGCGCGCGCGATCTCGACGGGATCGCTGTCACGGCCGGTCCCGGGCTCGCGGGCGCGCTGCTCGTCGGGGTCTCCGCGGCGAAGGCGTACGCGTACGCGCTGGGCAAGGCGATGTACGGCGTCAACCACCTGGCCTCGCACATCTGCGTGGACCAGCTGGAGCACGGCGCGCTGCCGGAGCCGACGATGGCGCTGCTGGTGTCCGGCGGCCACTCGTCGCTGCTGCTCTCCACGGACATCACCTCCGACGTACGGCCGATGGGCGCGACCATCGACGACGCGGCGGGCGAGGCCTTCGACAAGATCGCGCGGGTGCTGAACCTGGGCTTCCCGGGCGGTCCGGTCATCGACCGGTACGCGCGGGAGGGCGACCCGGGGGCGATCGCGTTCCCGCGCGGGCTGACCGGGCCGCGCGACCCGGCGTACGACTTCTCCTTCTCCGGTCTGAAGACCGCCGTGGCGCGCTGGATCGAGGCGAAGCGGGCGGCGGGGGAGGAGGTGCCGGTGCGCGATGTGGCCGCGTCCTTCCAGGAGGCGGTCGTGGACGTGCTGACGCGGAAGGCCGTGCGGGTGTGCAAGGACGAGGGTGTCGAGCATCTGATGATCGGTGGCGGTGTGGCCGCCAACTCGCGATTGAGGGTGCTCGCTCGGGAGCGTTGTGAGGCCGCGGGCATCCGACTGCGGGTGCCCCGGCCCAAGTTGTGCACGGACAACGGCGCGATGGTGGCGGCGCTCGGCGCGGAGATGGTGGCGCGCGGGCGCGCCGCCTCCGACTGGGACCTGTCGGCGGATTCCTCGCTGCCGGTGACTGATCCGCACGTCCCCGGACAGACGCATGATCACGTCCACGAGGTCAGCAAGGAGAACCTCTACCCGTGACCGTCGCGTTGATGTGGGAGGCGCGTGCCGTCGCGGGGCGGGGCGAGGAGCTGCTGGCCTGGGTGCGGGCGCAGGAGCTGCCGCACCCGCCCCTGCGCCGGGAGACGCTGCGGGCGCCGCAGGACCGGGTGCTGGTGATCACGTGGTGGGATACGGCGTACGACGCAGTCCTTCCCGAACTTCCTGATCCCGATGGGGGGTTGGTGACCCGGGCCGTGCACCGGTGGCGGTTCGAGTCGGTGGGGTGAGCGTCGGCTCACGCCGGCGCTCGGCCGGACGGAACACCCTGCACGGACAGAACACCCGGGGAGGCGTCACTCAGGACGTGAGTGGGTCGAGGCGGCCCGTAGCGACGCGCAGGGCCCGCCGCACAGGCCGGCGGCGGATCGGCGCCGGCTTCGAGGCTGTCCGGTTACCTCTGATCGGGCGGGCGGGGCCCGGCACGCACCCGTCCAGCGTTGTCGTCAGTCGCCGACGCTCCGCGTCGACTCCTTCCTCCGCCTT